>NZ_JBIUHC010000166.1:0-22010 GCF_044627735.1 Cupriavidus sp. CuC1
ACCGGCCTTCGATCATCGCCGCGTGCTGGGTTCAGGCAACGTTGTGGTGATGTCATGATTTACGGAAAGATCAATAGGTCCGGCGCAATGCAGCGTGCGTAGGGCGCCACGTGAGGTATCACGTTCCTCCAGATGTAAGACGACGTCGGGTTTCCGTGGAGGAAAACTACCGGCTTCCCGTCGCCCACATCGACATACGCCATCTTTTTTCCATGACTTTTGCAGAAACGCTTGGGTTGCTCGTCGGTCGAGAACATTAGGAGCTCCAATGATGAGAGGTTTCGAGCGGGGGCCGAGACATGCCGGTTGTTGGCACTTCCAAGTACCCATGATGTGACGTACTTTACGTTGGCCCGTCAACGTGGGCAGGCCTTGATGAGTAACTTATGCACCAACAAGGCTTTGCAGGTTGGCGAGCATGCCTCACAGGCGTGCTTGCCGGTGAGTGTTCGTGGGGTTAGATGGGGTGCACTTGCGCCTCATCCGCCGTCACACCGTCACACCGTCACGACGATCTTGCCGAACTGTCCGTTTTTCTCGAACTTCAGCCGGACCGGGAGCCGGTACTCTCGATGAATTCGAGAACTTCCGGGCCACCGGGTTTTGCGAACTTGATAATGCGTGATATGAGAGCCTCTTAACTGGATGCGTTAGTGGAGAAATTATCTATTCCGTCCCGCTTCGAGAAGACTCCGAATCGGATATGTGTCATTCCATACCGGGATTAGTAGCGGACGCCGCGTGCGGGATGGCTTGGCAAGAACCTTGGTCGTCATGCGACCTGATGCGAGTAAAGGTGAGATCAATGTATCCGACGCGCCGTGGCACGCGAGTCCGGACCCTACATGGGTGTCCGCCCGATACATCCGGTTCGTGTCGGCTGCATTGCGGCTAAATGTAGCAGCAGGCCGGCTGGCCGAGAAAGACCTTGTGCGCATGGCCCCATGCTTCTGAAGCAGGAAGCCGGTGGCACAAGGGATGGCGTTCCGCCCGGCGGCATGCGGTCGGGTGGAACGCGTGCCTTGCGCTGCCTTTACCTACGCGCTGAATCACCTCGCAGCCTTCTTTCGGTCATATCAGGTCCGCTAAAGAACCACGTCGCGATTGAAATGCCAGCGCCAGAACTTCGCTGTCATGTCCGGGGGGCAGAAGATCTGGATCAACGAGTGCCTGACTCGGAGGATTGCGCTCTACCGGGCGTAGGACTCCGGGCAATCGTTCCGGGCGATCGTCACCGACGAGGCGGACGGTGGCCGCAGCCCGAGCAGTGCGGTCTGGGTCCTCGCCGCAGGCGCACATCGATCTCGATGGTGTAGGACGCCCGACACAAGCGAGCGCTTTCATACACAAAGCCGGGGAAGTGGTGGCAAACATGGAGCAGGCGGGTCAGCAGCATGGTGGGTATGGAGCGAGATTTGGCCGTCCCTCGGCGTCGTGGCTTGAGATCCATCCGATTACGCGTGGCGCCACGATGGCCTTAAACGGGTCTCTGAGAAGCCCGTGGCCATCGTCCGGATGATAAAAGTGCGTGTCCGAGCCCATGGAGGCAACCGATTCAGCGGCGACGAAGCCGCGGGTGACGTCGTGGCGACTGGCTAGAGGCGACGACTTCCAGGTAGCGCCCGATAAAAAGGGTCCTGGCTGTCTGATTCGGAATGGAGTCGTTAGCCCGCTCTGGCATCGCGTTCGCGTCATGGATCATGAGCGTAGGCCCGCAGGAGGCGGCGCCAAGGAGTGCTTTCGACGACGAGCTTGGCAGAAGGATCATGGCGTGCCCGCTGGTCCGGTTTGCCCGGAGGCAAGATGCTGGGCTTGCGTACCTCGGGAGCTGAGCGTCGCCAGCTTCCGGAAGATCACGTAGAAGACAGGCGTCAGTATCAATCCGAAGACGGTCACTCCAATCATTCCAGCGAACACCGCTACGCCCATGGCCCGGCGCATCTCTGCGCCTGCACCGTGCGAGGTGACCAGTGGCAGAACGCCCATCACGAATGCGAAGGACGTCATTAGTATCGGGCGCAGCCGCAGTCGGCTGGCCTCGATTGCCGCCTCCACGATCGTGCGACCCTCATGCTCCAGTTCCCAGGCAAACTCAATGATCAGGATTGCGTTCTTCGCCGACAGCCCAACCAACACGATGCAGCCAATCTGGGTGAAGATGTTGTAGTCGCCTTTCGTGAGCCACACGCCCGTCATCGCGGCCAGGAGGCTCATCGGCACGATCAGGATGACCGCCAATGGCAACGTCAGGCTTTCATATTGTGCCGCGAGGACCAGGAAGACCAGAAGTACACATAGCGGAAATATCCAAATCCTGGTGTTGCCGGCCAGAATGTCCTGATAGGTCAGTTCGGTCCATTCAAACTTTATGCCCTTGGGCAATGTTTCCAATGCGACCTGTTCGGCCGCGTCGCGGGCCTGCCCGGACGAGTAGCCCGGCGCCGCGCCACCATTCATATCTGCAGCGGTGAAGCCGTTATACCGGACTACACTATCCGGACCGAATCCTTGTTGCACACGAACAAGGGAAGATAGCGGCACCATCTCGCCGGAGAGACTGCGCGTCTTGAGTTGCTGAATATCCTCGGCGCGAGTGCGGTAGCTGGCATCAGCTTGGACCCTTACCTTATAGGTTCGACCAAATTGGTTGAAGTCATTCACGTAGGCTGAGCCGAGATAAGTCTGCAGAGTATCGAATACGTCGGTAACCGCTACACCGACCTGCTTCGCCTTGACACGATCAAGGCTAACATCGAGTTGAGGGACATTGACCTGGTAGTTACTGAAGAGGCCTGCGAGGCGTTGAATAGAGCCTCGTAACCGAGCGCGGCTCGGTCCTCGATCATCATCTTGAAGCCCCCGATTGTACCGAGTCTCACCGGGGGAGGGGGCACTACCCCGATGAGCGCATCGCGGACCTCGCCATAGCGCCGGGTTGGTTCTCGTCCGATCGCGAAGCTGGTCTGGTCATCGCGGCTGCGCTCGCTGAAAGGTTTTAGCGTGACGAATAGCACCCCCGAGTTCGGGCTGTTGGTCAGCCCGTTGATGGAGAGGCCGGGGAACGCCACCGCCGCCCTCGACATCGGGATGCTTTAGCGCAATCGCGGACATGCGCCGGATGACGTGCTCGGTGCGGTCCAACGTGGCGCCTGCCGGCAGGCGAGTGAAGGCCACAAGATGCTGTTTGTCCTGAGCGGTTACGAAGCCCTTGGGGACGAGCTGAAACATTGCCCAGGTCAATCCGAGCATGAGCACGTAAACACCGAATGCGGTGGTCTTGCGGGCGACCACGCCCTTGACGCCACGTGCGTAACGATCGGAGCTGTGTGCGAAGAATCGGTTAAAGCGGCGGAAGAAGCCGCCCAGAACGCGGTCCATCCCGCGCGACAACCGGTCCTTCGGGACATCATGGCCGCGCAACAGGAGTGCGGAAAGCGCCGGCGAGAGCGTTAGCGAGTTGACCGCCGAGATGACTGTTGAAATCGAGATGGTCAGTGCGAACTGCTTGTAGAACTGGCCCGTCAGCCCAGTCATGAACGCTAGCGGGACGAAGACAGCGATGAGGGTGAGCGCGATTGCGATGATGGGACTGCTGACCTCTTTCATCGCCTTGTACGTAGCCTGTTTTGGCGCAAGGCCGTCCGCGATGTTGCGTTCGACGTTCTCGACCACCACGATTGCATCGTCCACCACGATACCGATCGCGAGCACGAGACCGAATAAGGAAAGCGCGTTAATCGAGAAGCCGAACAGATGCATCAACCCGAACGTTCCGACGATCGACACCGGCACAGCCAGCAACGGGATGATCGACGCGCGCCAGGTCTGAAGGGTAACCGTCAGCGGAACCCGGCTGGCGAGTCGTGGGCGCTGATGAGAAGGTTACGGCTTCACGGTAGGCGGGAGTGGAGTGATGGCCGATCAGCGCGAGGGTATGAGCGGACGAGCAGGGGCAAGGTATGACCGGCACGGCGAAGCCTTCTGGCGCGAGATGCTCGCACAATGGGGTCACAGCGGCGGGAGCATTCGAGCCTTCTGCCGACAGCACGGCTTGGCCGTTAGCACCTTCGGTCTGTGGCGCAAGCGATTGAACCACGAGCCACCGGTGACGCCGCCCATGGCAGTGACCCCGAATACGGCATTCATCGCCGCGGCAACGACAGCGCTACCGAATGTCCTGCCGGCGAGCGACCCGGCACCATCGAAGTCACGCGACCAAGTGGTCGTCACGCTGGGCGGCGCACGTATCGAGATGGCCGGGGTGCATGCCGAACGCATCGTGCGCTTCGTGTTGGGGCAGTTGGGAGGCGGCCGGTGCTGATCAGCGGCGATGTGCAGGCTTTCATCTGCCGTGACGCGGTCGACATGCGCAAGTCCATCGACGGCCTGTCGTATCTGGTGGAGCCGTTGCTGGCCAAGAATCCCCTGTTATGTGGCGAGACTAAGTATGTAGCCACCAACCGCAAGCACGCAGCCAGGCGTTTGATCGTATGGCCGTCGTCCCTGAGGCCGGCGACACATAAGAGCTACAGTCTCTCAAGCAGACTTAGGACGGCATCCTTCGGTTGAAACCGATGGGCTGCGGATCCTCGGATAGCTGCCTTGTCCAGGCCGCGTCGCATCATTTCGATATCCGCCGCGGCGTAGCGATGGGTAGTGGCAACCTGTGCGTGCCCGAGCCACGCTTGGATCGTTAGAAGATCCACTCCCGATTGAAGCAGCATCATCGCGAGTGAATGCCGAAAGACGTGCGGGGAGATCTCCTTTCGCGCGAGTTCGGGCATATGCTTGGATGCTGTGGCGACAGCGCGACGCACGATGTGGATGGCACCGAAGCGCGTCAGACGCTCTCCGCGAGCGCCGACGAATACCGGCACCGGGTCATGCCGAGCAATACCACTCTCGCGCAACAAACTCTCGATTGCTGCGACGAGGTCGCGGGCCAAGGGAACTACGCGTTGTTTGCGACCTTTGCCGCGAAGCATGACATGCGAACGCGCCCCGTCCAACGACAGGTCGGCTGCCTCGACACCGAGAGCCTCGGAAACCCTGGCTCCGGTGCGCGCGAGGAACAACAGCAGCACACGGTCACGACGCCCGCATGGCGAGCTCTTGCTCGGCGCATCAAGAAGTGCGTCGAGCTCGGCTCGGGAAAGATAATGGGGCATGGGCACGTCAGACTTCTTGCTTGGGATCGAAAGCACGCGCTGAGCCACGCCAATCGAGCCGGGGTCGCTAGCCGCGACATGATGGAAGAATGATCGTATCGCCGTAAGACGAGCGTTGCGAGTATGCACGCAGTTGCCGCGCGAGTGCTCCAGATGGTCCAGGTACGCCAAGATCATGTCCCGGTCGAGGTCCTCGACTGCGAGGGCGCATGGCTTCTTGCCGGTTCGCTCTGAGGCGAAGAGGACCAGCAGCCGAAGAGCATCCCGGTATGCCGCCACCGTGGCCCGTGTGGCGTTGCGCTGTTGCGTCAGCCGATGGTGGAAGAACGACTCGAGATGTCGGGCGAGTGAGGGTTGGCCGTTCATGTGAGACCTCCTGCGCGGAAGACGTTTGCTGCGGCCAGGCCCAGCAGCTCCGGCGTGGCTGTAATGTAGTAGGCGGTATCGCTGTATCGGCCGTGGCCCAAGTAAGTCGCCAGCAGTGGCAGCATCGATTGAACGTTGGCCTTCTGTTTATGCCAGTTTGCGAGGCGTGTGACGGCGAATCGATGACGAAGGTCGTGAGGCCGCAAGACTTGGATCCCTGTCCTGTTCACACCAGCGAGTTCACAAGCTTGCCCGAATCCGTAGTACAGACCGGATGGCGACAGTCTGGTGCCGCGCGTGCTGACGAAGAAGGCTGAGCTCGCCGGTGCCGGGAACGCGAGATCGCGATGCCGAGCATAGTCATGCAGCGCGGCCAGAGTGGTGGCGTGGACGGGGACCAGTCGGTCCTTCTTGCTACGCCGCTAGCGGCGTAGTCACCGCTATGCCGCATCGTTAACTATGTTCGATTTGAACGGGGCGACGGCCAATTCAAAGGGAATCAACGAAAAATGATCGGCATAGTCTGATGGATGTCAGGCTCGCTTTTACGAGAGGCGCAGCAGGTCATGGAGAAGTTGTACCCGAAAACGCGGGTCGCACTCGCTCGATGCCAGAGGGACCTTGGGCGGAACGGTTTCTCAAGGGTCTGAAGCCATTGAAACTATGCCGATCCAGGCGACCTCAGAATGACGTCCTGCTGGCTCTTTGCCAGCATCATCGTGATCCAATCTCAGCCTGATCGGCATTGCCAGGAATGCGGCATAGTTCCGGAACTTGGATTTTGCGGATCTGCAGAACACCGGTGCTCAGATCAACATCGGCGCGATCGAGGCGCAGTGCCTCCCCTGAACGCGGTCCCGTGCTCGCCAGCAGACCTATCACGGTAGCCAGTGTTAGCCCCCTCAATGGCTGGGCGGTCGATATCCGGATGCACGCAGCCATCAACGAGCGCAGCTCTTCTTCACTCAAGATCCGCGGCGGAGGAATGGCGCGTGAGCGAGGCAAGGCACGACGATCGAATGACCCGGTGCGAGGGTCGAACGCCGCATAGTACTCTGCGAAGCGTCGAACTACACCATAGCGGATGGCCCTGCCGTTGAGCGTGAGGTTGCTAGCCATGACGAAGTCCACGGCCAGAGCTTGAGACAATGGACCACTCGCATGGTTGGAGCACACGTAGCGGAGAAACGCGTGGAGCGACGCGGCTTGTTTGCGAAACTGATAGCCAAGCGAGCGCTGAAGGGCGATGTAACTCTCCACCCTGGCGGTCAACGCAGTCACGAATGTGCTCATGATGCACCTCCGGGAAACGGCAACGCGACGTCAGCAAGTTGCGTTACGGCGACCTTGATGTAGAGGTATGTGGTATCGATGTTCCGATGACCCAGTAGATCGGCGACCTCCTTGATCGGTAGTCGCTTCTCGACCAACCGTGTAGCAAGGCTATGGCGCAGAAGATGCGCGCCACCGCGTTGAATCCGGATTCCGGCACGCTCCAGCCGGAAGCGGACAATGCGCGAGATGTTGCTGCTGTGGCAGAAGGGGCGCACAGGGGGAACGCACGAAAGAAATACCCTGCGGTCTGTGGTCACCGGCCGCGCATGAAGCACGTACTTGGCAAGTGCTGCGCCGGTCTCCTCGAGCAGCGGCACGACACGGTCGCGGTGTCCCTTAGTGTGGCGCAATACCAGCTCTCCGGCACGCCACCGTATGTCGCCGAGCTCCAACTCGCGCAGCTCTCTGTTACGCAGACCCGTCGTAGCCAACAGCAACATCATCGCGCGGTCGCGCATGCCCGACGGTGTCGTGGTCTCGATAGCGTCGATCGCGCGCCGCACGTCCTCCCACGCCACTCGCGGCGGCAGGTGAGCGAGACGCCAGCAAGGTGTCTTCGGCACGAACTGCGCTAGGTCCTGGGCGTTGAGGTTCTCCCAGTGCAGGTAGCGCAGGAACGAGCGCATGTACGATGTGGTGGATGATCTGGCACTGTCGCTGCGGCATCCAGACAGCAGGTCACGCGTCATGACTAGAACATGCTTCGCGACGAGTGCGGAAAGTGGCGCACCAGACAAGTGCCGCCTATGCCAGACCAGGATCCGCCGAGCTGTTAGAACGAGTCCTTCGCAAGTCTTCAGGCGCAAGCCGCGAATGACACGCAGGTGTTGCAGATAGTCGGCAAGCAGTGGGCGGTCCGGGTCGTCCTGGGACGGTTCGACTGCAAACCGCTCCGGAAAGCACCGCGCTGCAAAGCAGATCGCTCCTTGTGCAGCCCAGCGTGCGGCCGTCGTCGGTCTTGCCCGTAGATAGCGATCGACGATCTGCGGAGGAATCGGTGTCGACTTGCTACAGCCGCATCCGGTCGCGTACGCGCTGAATCGCGCGATGCGCGCCAGATATAGCTTCGCCGAGCCGCGCTTGTAGCCTGCTCTCGACAGATCGGCAGCAATGCCATCGATCTCATTGCCGAGCGCGCCACTGCGAAATCGGGCAATCACTCGACGATACTTGAAATAGAGTTCTAGCATGACCACTCCTTCCGTTGCAAAGACCGGGGACAATCCCCGGCATGGAGAGAGTGGAATCCAAATGATTATGTGGCGGTAAACAGTTCGATGGCAGGCAATCCCGGAGGTGTTGCCAAGTTACGTCGCATATCACAGTTCGCCACATAACAGGGGCTATGTGTCGCGGCACATAGCCCCTGTCGGGCCACCTGTTTGTCTTCGTCGGCCGCGATCGATCGAAGGTCAAGATTCTGTATTGGGACCGCACCGGCTTCGCGTTGTGGTACAAGCGGCTTTCGCGCGGCCGGTTTCCTTCGCCGGCGACGCTAGCCCAGCGTGGCTTCACGCTGGCCGAATTGAACGCCTGGCTCGAAGGCATCGAGATCCCGGCGGTTCGGCCCCACTGCACCGTCGCGGCCACGCGCATCTTGTGACTTGTAAACCTGCCGGCGCTGGCGCATCATGGCGCCATGCTTCCGGTACTGACCCCCTCCGACCTGCCAGCCGATCTCGAGGCGGTACGTACCCTCGCGCTGGAGCAGAACCGGGTCGCCCGCGCGCTGTGGGAGCAACTGGAGATATTGAAGCACCAGATCGCGCAGCTTAACCGCGCGCACTTCGGCGCCAGCTCCGAACGTCTGCCGGGTCAGGCCGAACTCTTTGCCGCGCCGCTCGATCTGCCGTCACCGCCAACCGCCGCAGAGGTCAAAGTGGCGGGCCACACCCGCAAGGGGCGCCCGGCACTGCCCAAGGACCTACCGCGCACGCGGATCGAATACGATCTGTCCGCGGCGGAGAAGGCCGCCTTCGATTCACTGCAGCGCATCGGCGAGGAGCGCAGCGAGACGCTGCATTACGAGCCAGCCAAGCTCAGCGTGATCGAGCACATCCGCTTCAAGTATGCGGCCATGAAGAACGGTGAGTCCACCATCGTGACCGCCACCGCGCAGCCCTCGCCGTTACCCAAGAGCAACGCCAGCGCGGGCCTGCTCGCCAACATCCAGGTCAATACCTTTGTGGACCACTTGCCGATCCACCGGCAGGAGATGGGCTACGCCCGCCTGGGCATTCATCTGCCGCGTGCCACACTGTGCGAATGGAAGCTGGGGTCGGCCGAGTTGCTGCAGACGCTCTTACCATCCTTGCGCATTCACATCCTACAAGCACCGCGCCTGCACCTGGACGACACCACGCTGCCGTTGCTCGAACGCGGGCGCGCCACCACCAAGCAGGCGCACCTGTGGGGCTACCTCGGAGCCGGACAGCGACAGGAGAACGGGCTGTGGGTCGATCACCCGCCGGCGGTCATGTTTGAGTTCGCCGAATCCCGTGCCGCCACCCATCCGCTCACCTTCCTGCGCGACTATCGGGGGTACCTGCAGGCCGACGCCTACAGTGGTCACGATGCCCTCTATCGCACCGGCCGCATCATCGAAGTCGGTTGTTGGGCGCATTGCAGGAGACGCTTCTTTGAGATCGCCAAGGTGCAGAAGACGCCGGGGTTGGCGGCACAGGCGCTGGCGTGGATCGCTCGGCTGTATGCCATTGAGGCCGGCATCAAGGACAAGCCACCGGATCACAAACTGGCAGAGCGACAGGCGCAATCCGTGCCGCTGCTCGCGCAGTTCCACCAGTGGCTGCTAGGCAATGCCCATGGTCTGCTGGCCAGGCAGCCGTTGGCGCAGGCCTTCGGCTATGCACTGCGGCATTGGCAGGCCCTCGTGCGTTATACGGAAAGCGGTATCCTGGAGCCGGACAACAATCGCCTCGAGCGCGCCATCCGCCCAATTGCCGTTGGCAGAGCGAATTTTATGTTCGTGGGCTCGCCGCGTGGCGGGCGTGCCGCCGCGACGATGTACTCGCTGTTGGGTACCTGTCGCCTGAATGGTATCGAGCCCTATGCCTGGCTCAAGGATACGTTGGAGCGCTTGCCTGCCTACCCCATCAGCCGGGTCCACGAACTGCTTCCGCTGCCACGCTAACCGGTAAACTGCGCGTCATGGACATTCTTGACGCACTGCGCCTCGCCCCAAGCGCCGACTTGTACCGCTTGTATCTGACCATCGGGCGGATGCTCGACGATCCGAAGCGGATTCTGGAGAGCCGCCGGCACCTGCATATCGGCATGACCGTCAGCTACGTCGCCGACGATCTCATCCAGCCGCTGCGGCAGGGCCGTATCCTCGAGCTGCGGCAGACGCAGGCCGTGGTCGAGGACACCGCCACGCGCCGGCGCTGGGCCTTGCCCTATGCCGCGGTCATCGCCGATGCCACCGCTGCGGCCCAACCGTCACCGCAGGCCTCTCCACCCCCGCCCCGTGCGCAACGTGCTGACTTCATGGTCGGTGACACGGTGGCCTTTACGGACCAGCACCTGCATGAGCGCATCGGCACCGTCGTGCGCGTCAACCAGAAGACCGTGTCCGTGCAGTGCAATCCCGACGAGGGCCACTGGCGGGTCTCCTTCGCGTTTCTGCGTAAAGTGGTCGATCTGTAGCCGTCACCCACGGTCAGAGGAAGGCGTCAAGTCCATTACAGATGGGTTCCGCTGACGCTTACTCTGAAGGAACAGAATCACGACCAGGACAACGAGCGCGATCGCCTCGAACAGCGTGTGCACAACGGCATTGATGCTGTGACGGACGAACTCGGTGGGATCGTAGACGATTTTGTAATCGATATCATCCTGGAAACCGGCTTTGGCATCCTTCATGATTTCGCGTGCAGCGTCCGAAATGTTGATCGAATTCGATCCAGGCGCCTGCGAGATGAGCAATGCGACTGCGGGCTTGTTGTCGAGCAACGACCGAACGTTGTATTCGGACGCACCCAATTCAATCCTGGAGATATCTCGTAAGGACGTCACTGCCCCCGTAGCCGAAGTCCGAACCACGATCGCACCGAACTCCTCGACTGTGTTCAGTCTCCCCTGCGCGTTTACCGACAGCTGGAGATCGTTGTCAGGGGGCGATGGCGATGCGCCGATCACGCCGGCGGCTACCTGTACGTTCTGTTCTCGAATGGCCTTGACGACGTCGCTTGCCGTGAGTCCCCGCTCAGCGGTCTTGGCCGGATCGAGCCAGACGCGCATGGAATAGTCGCCTGAGCCCAGTAGCAGCACTTGGCCAACGCCGGGTATCCGTGCAAGCCTGTCCTTGACATTGATTAGCGCGTAATTGCGTAGATATGTCGTGTCGTATCGGTTGTTTGGCGACACCAGATGGATGACCATGGTCAGATCCGGGGCGCTCTTGACGGTCGTAACACCGAGTCGGCGGACATCTTCGGGCAGGCGTGGCTCGGCCTGTGCTACTCGATTCTGGACAAGCTGTTGTGCTTTGTCGGGGTCCGTGCCCAGTTTGAATGTGACGGTCAATGTCAATTGGCCGTCGCTATTCGACTGCGAGGACATGTAGAGCATGTCCTCGACACCGTTGATCTGCTCTTCTAGCGGCGTGGCCACTGTCTCGGCGATGACCTTCGGATTGGCCCCTGGGAACTGTGCCTTGACAACCACCGCCGGCGGCACCACCTCTGGATATTCCGACACAGGAAGCCGGAACATGGCGATCGCACCGATTAGAAAGATCAGCGCGGAAAGCACGCCGGCGAAGACGGGACGGTCGATGAAAAACCGGGAGAAGTTCATAGGTGGCAATGACGGCAGACTGGGTAGGGCGGTTCACGGGAGCCACTACGGCAGAGCGGCGGTCGCCGCGATTCTGCCGGTCCGCTGATCGGACGCAAAGCTGCTCTTTCTGAACACGTGGAAACGCACAGGTCGAGTAGTTGACGGGAGCCCGGAGATCAATTGGATTTATCCCTGGAAGGGATAGGTCGATGACGACATTTCGTTTGTTCCGCATCGGTCGGGGCACTCGAGCATCACGCGCATCTCGTGCTTCACCCTGAGCAATGTGTGGAGCACGTTGGTGTCGAAAGTGGCCGCATCGTCTCGGGAGTCAGTTCCGTCACTGGTCCAGACTGGCCCTCCGTGCCGGCGATGCTGACGGCCACGTCGAAGCGGCCGAAGCGGGCCACGGTCTGATCGACTAGATCGCGAACCTGATCGTCGTGGCGGACGTCGGCCCGGATGAAGGCGACCTCGGCACCGAGTTGCTGAAGCTCGGTTTCGAGGGCCTTGCCTTCGGCCTGCCGGCGCCTGGAAACGACGAGATGGGCACCACTCTTGGCAAAGGCAGAGCGGTGACGCGGCCGATGCCGGTCAGCGCTCCGGTGAGGAGGACTACGGGCTTGGTCATGATTCAACAGCTCCGTTCGATATGATTTGCGGGGTGTGGGGAGGGGAGCCGGCACCAAGATCCCGGCCCGGACGGGGACGCCCCCAATGCGCGGCCGGGAGAAACAATCTACGATCTCGTGACAAAATTGGAAAAGACTTTATAAGCTGGCGGTCATACCTCGCAGGCATGTCGGCTCGCGATTGAGCCGCAGCGCGCACGGCGTGAAGCTGACCGCGGCGGGCAAGGCCTTTAACGGCCGGCGCATCCCCTCGCCGCAATCGAAAGACTCTATGCCTTTACAAACCGGCAGAATTCCTATCGCCCGGAATGTGGAAACGCCGTCGATGACCAAGGAAATTCATCGGCGGCATCCGGATGCCAGACGCGCTCCCGACCGCCGCTGCGCTTAAGGATGAGCCAATTGCCTTCGACCGAATTTCGCCGCAGTGCGTTGATGGCGATGCGATAAACGCCTTCGAATTCGTGCAACTTTTTGGCGGGCGAGATCCTGCAAGGCCGGGGCCCGGGCGGCAACGAGGGCAAAGGGCCGATCAGGCAGACTTCGTCGCAAAGGGGCTCGATTGATGCCGGCCGCAAGCATTCAATTCTCCTTTTCGGGCATCGGTGCCCGCAGCTCTTCAAGCCTGGAGAGGAACAGCTTGAGAATCGGCGAAGTGTTTGCCTTGCTGTAACCCACGGCCAGATCGATCGTTGGCCCTTCGCCCTCCAGCGGACGGCTGACCACGGACTGCGGCAGCAGATTCTTCGCATAGGCGGGCATAAGCGCCAACCCGCGGGTCGACGCAACTAGGGAAATGGCCATAGCCATGTTGTCCACCCCATGATCCAGTTTGATGTCCAGGCCGGAGCGGCGCAGATAGTCCTCGGTCACGGCGCGCAGCAATGTGGCTTTGTTCGAACCGCCGATGAAGATCTCGCCGATGAATTCCCGCGGGTGAATCGCTTTGCGGCTGGTGAGGCGATGGTCGCTCGGCATCAGGACGATCAGCGGTTCGTGGTCCACCACCTCGTAGTCCAGGTCGAAGGCCGGCTCAGCGCGCAGGAAGGCCACGTCGAGCCGGCCGCGGACGAGCGCCTCGGCGAGGTCTGGCGAATAGTCGCTCGATACCGTGACCTGGATGTTCTCCAGTTCGTCGCGCAGCACATACATGGCCCGCGGCAGCCAGTTCATCTCGTGACCGGTCTGGAAGCCGATGGCGAACGTCGTCCTTGCGGGCTGCGTGGCCCTGCGCGCCGCTTCCACCGCGGCATCCACCTGCGCCAGCGCCAGACGGGCATGGTCCAGAAAGGCCTTGCCTGCGGCGGTGAGCTCGACGCCATGAACGCTGCGAGACAGCAACTCGGCCCCGACCTGATACTCCAGGTCGCGAATCTGCCGGCTCAGCGAAGGCTGGGAGATGTGCAGCCGGAGCTCGGCGGCCGTCGTCAGGCTGCCTTCCTCGACCACGGCAACGAAATACCGTAAATGCCTCAATTCCATAGCCATTCCATGCCTGAAAGGTATACCCCCCAGCTTACAAAGTATTTTCCATGTGCGCTACGGACGCCTACATTGGCCACATGGCGAGTCGATGTTGATCGCGTCATCGCCTACGTAAAAGATGGACGTACACCGTATTTCTAGGGGCCAAATCACTACGTCGTACCTCAGTCGTTTCCTGGGGTGTATCTAGCCAGAGCGAGGCCGGCCAGCGACTTCAAAAAATGAGGGCGCGGACCGATCTACTCATTCGCGCATCGCTGCGCTGCAACATGACAAAACTCTTCTCTCCCGTAAAACTCGGTGCTATTAACCTGTCCCATCGTGTGGTGCACGCGCCTATGACCCGAATGCGATCGGACGATGGGGATGTCCCCGGTGATCTGATGGTCGAATATTATTCACAGCGGGCCACTCCTGGCGGTCTTCTCATCTCGGAAGGACCGGCTGTCGGAATCGGGGGCCGCGTCTATTACCGCAGCCCTGGCATCTGGTCTGAGGAGCAGACTGCCGGCTGGAAAAGAGTGGCTGACGCGGTGCACCAGAAAGGTGGCGTCTTCTTTACCCAGTTATGGCACGGCGGCCGTATGGCCCACATAGATCTTACGGACGGCGCAACACCCTTGGCGCCATCGGTAGTGCCTTTCAACGGTGTCGCTATCACACCCAGGGGCGTTTTCCGGGCGTCACCGCATCGAGAGATTGGGATTGAGGAAATTCCCGGCCTTGTCGACCAGTTCCGCAGAGGGGCAAAGAACGCTAAGGCTGCTGGAGTTGATGGTGTCGAGTTACATGCCGCAAACGGTTACTTGATCGATCAGTTTCTCCTCGATGGCGTTAACAAACGAACCGACGCGTACGGTAGTTCGGTAGAGAATAGGGCACGTTTTCTAATTGAAATAGTCGAGGCGATTGTCGATGTTTGGGGCGGCGACCGCGTCGCGGTTCGCCTTTCGCCAAGTGGCAAGCACGGTGATGTTTTGGATAGCAATCCGCAAGCGACATTTGGTTATGTTGCTGAACAACTGAATCGATTCAATCTAGCCTATTTGCACATCATCGAGCCGCGCATTGTCGGCGACCATGACAACGAGGATCCGAGCACTCAAGCGCCTGTTGCTGCGGCATCTTTGCGCAAGATTTTCCGTGGTCCGATCATCGCTGCGGGTGGCTTTGTTGGCGATACGGCAAATGAAATCCTAGAGCGCGGAGACGCCGATGCCGTGGCATTTGGTCGCTATTTCACATCAAATCCCGACCTGGTTAAACGTCTTCAGCGAGGGCTACCGATTGCCAATTACGATCGTGATTCTTTTTACGGCGGAGATCGTCGCGGCTATTCCGACCTGCCTTTCTATAACGATGTAGCCATGTGACATTGCAATGCCACCTCTCAGAAACCCAGCAGCGGATGATTCGTAACCGATTACTTCGCACCGCCCGGGAATCCCGTTGGTTGGATGTACGTATCGTGGCTCCTCGTATTTCACGCTGTGCGTTCATACATGTAACCTAGTCAGATATAAGGAACTAAAATGAAAAACCAAGTCGTTCTCATCACGGGAGCCCTTACAGGCATCGGCCGAGCGGCCGCATTCGCTTTCGCTAGAAAAGGGGCGCGAGTGGTTGTGTCTGGCCGGCGTGAGGAGGCAGGCTACGCGCTTGCACACGAGCTCAAAAAAATAGGCGCAGAGGCCGAATACATCCACGCGGATGTTCGGAATGAAGAGGAAGTGAAGAACCTGGTGGCAAAGACGATTACACGATTTGGCAAACTGGACATTGCTGTGAACAATGCCGCGACCGAAGGGCAAGTTGGGCCGATTACAGACCAGACTGCGGAAAGTGTTGCTGCAACGTTCGACACGAATGTCGTTGGCGTGCTGCTCAGTATGAAGCACGAAATCCTTGCGATGCAAGCCAACGGTGGCAACAACAAGGGCAACATTATCAACATCTCGTCGACCTATGGTCACAAGGGAGCAGCATTCGCGTCGGTCTATGTTGCCGCTAAGCATGCGGTAGAAGGGATCACAAAATCCGCTGCGCTTGAACTCGCGAGCTCTGGGATTCGTGTGAACTGCGTTTCTCCTGGTCCCACCGACACCGGGATGTTAACCCGCTTCACCGGAACAGACGAGAACAAGGCAATCCTCGTCGAGGGAGTACCGCTTGCTCGACTTGGTCGTTCGGAAGAGGTCGCCGATGGAATCGTGTTCATCGCCTCGGACGAAGCTAGGTTTATTACTGGCCATAGCCTTAACGTTGATGGCGGGCATAGCGCTGTCTAAGCGGGGGTTTAGGGCTGCGCTGAACAGATCAGTCTTCTCGAGAAGAAGCAAGTCGCGCCACGCGCGGCTTGGCTTGCAGGATTTGATGAGAGCTTCCGGCAGTTTCCAGGACGCTTTGCTTGCCCCTTTAAGCGTTGTTCAAACTGGAGTAGGCTAGCGTTCCGGTCATGGCCCGGCCAACATCGCGACGTGAATAGAGGTCCATTACTGCAGCTGCGTTTGACCAGCCCTCGGCCGTCGAGATGTAGATGAAGTCTGTGACCCGCTTCTGGTCTGGTTGGCGCGTCTGCTTTGAACGCATGCTAGAGGTGGGTCGGGGCGATGTGGTTTTCCAGTCTTGTCGAATCGTCATTGGGCGGCATACAGTGCCTGCGTCGGGCTTGCAGGTTGGTGGGCTGGTTCAGCCGGGCTACGCATGACTCGCTGGCAGCCCGCAGGTCATGCAAGGCCGCGGGCTGCCGTAGGGTTCGGTCACTGAGTTCGAAACTCTCATGGATGCGACGCGTGAGGCGCGCGTCGGCCAAACCACGCTCGCTCAACGGCCGTGCAAGCCCTTATAACCCTCTGGCTCAAAAGTGCGTTGGGGAGCGTAGAGCAAGCCCCCGAGTTTGATATCAAAAAGATGTACGACTAAATTAGGCTAATGAATAGGCTCAACAACAGGGAAAAGCTCCTTATTGAGGGCGCGCGGGTGGTTCATAAGCACGGGTTGTCTGCGACCAGTGTTCGGGACATAACAACCGCTGCAGGTGTGCCTTTGGGATCATTTACCAACCACTTTCCTTCCAAGGACGCTTTCGGTTTGGAGGTGTTGGAGCGCTATAGAAGCCGCTCAGAAGCGGAGGTGCAAGCAACTTTGCTCAATGACCAGTTGCGCCCGCTCGACAGGCTGTCTGCCTACATCGACAGCGCTCGCGACTTTCTCAACCAGAATCAAATGTGTGATGGCTGCCTCTGTGGAAACATCAGCGCAGAAGCCAACGAACACAGCGATGAAATCGTCGATCGAGTGGTACGAGCATTCGCGGACGATGAGAGATCCATTGCCTACTGCCTTTGGGCGGCTGTGGAGGCAGGTGAGCTTCCTCCCGACACTGATGTCGAAGACCTTGCGGGATTCGTTTTGTCGTCGCTTCAAGGCGCATTCCTGGTGGCGAAAGTGCGGAGAAGCCCCGAGCCGGTAAATCGATTCAAGCGTGTTCTGTTTGCACGGCTTGGGACCGGGTGTCCAGAAGTCTAATGGATAGCCTCAGTGGGATTTCGACGTTTGTGCAGGTGGCGGAAACCCGCAGTTTTACGGAGGCGGGACGGCTGCTCGGCGTATCGTCTTCAGCTGTCGGCAAGAGCGTCGCGCGCACCGAGGAGCGCCTGGGGGTGCGGCTGTTTCACCGCAGTACGCGCAGCATCACGCTTACGGCCGAAGGTTCCTTGTTCCTGGAGCGATGCCGCCGCATCCTGGGCGAAGCCGAAGCGGCGGTGGCCGAACTGTCTGATGCCGCCCGCAGTCCGCGCGGCAGGCTACGGATCAGCACGCCGCAATTGTCAGGGTTGATCATACCGGCGCTGGACGGCTTCATGGCGCAATACCCAGAAATCGAGCTGGATGTCGATCTCTCCGATCGCATGGTGGATGTCATAGAGGAGGGCTTCGATGCGGTCATTCGCACGGGCGAGCAGCACGACTCAAGACTGGTGTCGCGCCGTCTGGGTTCCTGCGGCCAGGTGCTGGTCGCCTCGCCCGGCTACCTCCAGCGGCAGGGCGTCCCCGCACATCCGTCCGAACTCGTTCGGCACGCCTGTTTGCTGCATAGATTTCCAGCTACCGGCAAGCTGGAACGCTGGCCATTCCAGCTCGCTGCCTCGGAAGCGGAACCGGAACTGCCGCAAACCTTCGTCAGCAACACGATTGAAGTCCTGGGTTTTCTGGCACTTCAGGATAAGGGCTTGGCCTTCCTGCCAACCTTCCAGGTGCGGGATGCGCTGGCGAGTGGTGCGTTGCAGATCGTACTCGATGATTTCATAGACCAGATCGTTACCTTATGGCTCTTGCGGCCGGCGAGCCGTTACGCCTCACCCAAGCTGCGTGTTTTTTTCGACTATATCAGCCGGAATTTGCAGATCTAGACACGAGCAAGCTACTGCGCCGTGGGGCCCATGGTGAAGTCGAAGGCAGCCATGCTCTTCGCATGGCTGCGTTGAATTCTTCAGCATGAGGTCCGAGCCCAGTCTCGAAGGCTTCGACCGACTCACTGAAGATATGACACTGAAGATATGACACTGAAGATATGACACATCGCCACATAGGCGGCGGTATTGCCGGCGTTGGCGGCTGAAATGCCCCTTGTCTATCGTGTAGTATTTGCAGGCATCACCCAGGCGCGCCTGTACCAGCGGCATATGCTTGTCGCGATAATAAGTGTGATCAAAACGGGCACCAAGCTCATTGGCGTACATCACGCTGACTTTGATCATGTTCGATTTCTCATGGCGTCATCATTGATGAGAGCGATGGGTGTACAGTGGCCGGCCAGCGATACCTGCCTTGGGGATAGCCAGAGCAGGTATAACGTTCTAGCGATAGGCAGTGGCGAACTGCTTTGCGAACGCCTCGATGGAAAGCCCCGCCATTTTGGGCTTGGTTTCTTGAATGTGCTCGAACATTAGGCCCTTGTCGAGAGTATCGAACATCTCGACGTAGTCGTTGGCCGCGCCCTCGGCGAACCCGTAGCCAAGAAGGACCTGTTTGAAGTCGCTCGCCGTAAACTTGACCAATTTAAGGTCGGGGATTCCGATTTCCCCGCCGATGATATTGAAGGGATGCTTCGTTTACGCGGATACCATGTCGTTGCGATAGAACGGATAGTCAGTGTAACCGACTTCTGTGCCGCCAAAAAAGGTTTGACGGTCGTACGGATTCAGTGGCAGCTTGTGGCGCAGGCGCGCGGGCAGATCGGGATTGGCGATGAAGTCGCGACCGAATGCGACGAGATCGGCGTCACCCGCCTGCAGAACGGCTTCCGCGGTGTGGCCCTTGAATCCGCCGGCGGCGATGATAGTGCCCTTGTAATGCTTGCGAATCAGCTGTGCCGCGACCGGGTTCGGGTCTTTGCTCTCATCGTCGACATTGCCAAACACACGTGGCTCGATCAGGTGCAGGTATGCCAGGTTGAGCCCGGCTAATTCCTGCGCCACGTAGGTGAACAGTCCTTCCGGGTTGCTGTCGGACATATCGCCCCAGGTGCCGCTGGGGCCGAGGCGCACAGCCACGCGTTCGCTACCCCAAACCGAGATGACGGCCTGGGTGACCTCGATCAGGAAGCGGGCCCGGTTCTCGAACGAGCCGCCGTAGATATCGGTGCGCTTGTTGCTCCCGTCCTGCAGGAACTGATCGAACAGGTAGCCATTGGCGGCGTGCATTTCAACGCCGTCGAAGCCGGCCTGCTTGCCGCGGATGGCTGCTGTGCGGAAGCTCTCGATCAAATCGGCGATCTCCGGGAGGGTCAGCGCGCGGCTCGGTGTGTTCGGAACCCAGCCCGATTCGGTGTAGGCGACCCCGCCATGCGGGACTGCCGATGGCGCCGCCGGCTGAGCGCCGTTCGGCTGCAACTGGCTGTTGGACTGGCGCCCGGCATGGTAGAGCTGCAGGAAGATGCGGCCGCCTTTGGCGTGCACGGCGTCGGTCACCAGCTTCCAGCCGGGAATCTGGATGTCGTCGTACAGGCCAGGTGCTCCGAGGTAGCCGTTGCCGTTGCGTGCGGCGATGGCACATTCGCTGATCAGTAAGCCGCCTGCGGAAGCGCGCTGGGCGTAGTACTCGGCCATCAGCGGGCCGGGCCGCGCACCTTCCTCGGCGCGCATGCGGGTGAGCGGCGCCAGCACCACGCGGTGGGAGAGTTCGTAGGGACCTACTTTGACGGGGGAATGAAGTCTGAACATGATTTCCTCGAGGATGAGTTGCCGATGAATTTCGGTGAACAGCAGGCTTTCCTTGAGGAGAGTGTATGGACAGATCCGAATACTAAAAAGAGGCTGGGGTTCCGAATATATAGGACAAAGATGTCCGAGATCGAGCCACCGGCGAGCGTGCCTGCAGCGCTCTTGATCCGCATTCCCGCTTATGCGCTGCACGCCTTCGGCAGGTAGATTCCCGGCTCCCGATCATTTATTGAATTTCCGCTCAAGAAGTCCGCCACGTCCAGCAGTTGAACGGTTGCCGTCTCCGGCTTTGCCGTCAGGCACGACGACATCCAGGCATAGCTGCTGTTCCAGGTACGCGTGCCGCGTTGGCGGGCATCGACGGGAAGATCGACCTGGCGTTCGCGGCCTATGTCGATGGCGGCAGCATGGAAAAGTCGATCAACGCCAACATCGCGATCCTGCAAAACACCCTCGAAGCGCTCTCGGCTCGAGATGTGCCGGTGGGTAACGTTGTATTGATGGGCGGCGCCAAATCCTATGGCTTCCACCTGGGTTCGATGAAGACTCCGGCTCGAGAGAGCGACCCCCGCCTCGCTGCACCCATCTTCTATCACCAGCAAGAGGATCTTTTGGCTGAGTGGGCGGAGCGCCACGGTGCGACCTGGACGGTGCTTCGCCCACACATGGTATTTGGCCCCAGCATCGCCTCGCCCATGAATCTGGTGACCGGGCTCGCCACCTTTGCCGCCATCTGCCGGGAACTCGGCGCTCCGCTCCGCTTCCCGGGGAGTTGGGGCACATGGTCGGCATTGCATCAAACCATGGATGCCCAGTTGTCTGGCCGCGCTTCGCTCTGGGCTCTGGATGCCGAAGGCGCGCGCAATCAGGTGTTCAACATCACCAACGGTGACTCGTTCCGCTGGCGTCATATGTGGGGCGTGATCTCAGAGGTCTATGGCATGGAGACGGGCGAGCCGCAGCCAATGAATCTCGCCACGCAAATGGACTCCATGAAGCCAGTGTGGGAAAGGCTTGTTGATAAATACGAACTGGTCCACACGCCATACGAGCAGATCGCAAACTGGGGATTCCTTGACGCGTGCCTGAATTGGGAGGAAGACATCGTCCTCAGCACGATCAAGCTGACCCAAGCCGGCTTTACCGAAGTCATCGACACGCATGACAGTCTTCGCCGACAACTCCTGCGGCTGCGTGAAATGAAGCTGGTTCCATAGGTCGCCCTTTCCGACCACGACTCGGGAATAGCGAAGGTGCCTCAACGCCAGAGCTGCCCCATGCCCGGAAGGTATGCCCACCGGCCTACAAAGTCTTTTTCTTTCGGGTCGTGAATCTCTAGATTCTTCCTGGCGGTGCGGTCGCTGCCGGTCGGCGTGAGGACGCCGGCAAGGTTGTTCGGGCGGGGAGATTTGCCCAGTCCGAAATCTGGAGTCAACCATGCTTAGTTGGACACTGAATAAGCTGACCGGCCTTTTCCAGCGCCAGTCTTCGACGCCGGCCACCCCGTCAACGCGCAAGAACACCGCGGTTCGCAGCAGCACGCCGGAGGAAGCCTTCGGGTCCGTATTCATCCCGAATCCGCATCTCGCCGCTCGCCGGGCGCAAGCGCTGCAATGCCTCTTTCCGAGGCTGTCCAGTTGGTTCGCGAGCACACGCGATTCGCTGTGCATCAGCGAGATCAATGAGTACCTTGCGCAAGCCAGCAACGTGACCGATCTCGATCAGCGAATTCGAGTGATCGAGCAGCGGCAGCATGCGTCTCCGGAAGAGGGCTGCTGCTGCGATGCCGCAGAGACAGAGTCCAAAGATTCTTTGCGGCCAACTTGAGCGGGCACAGCAGGCACCTACAAATGACTCAGGCTTCCGGGGTAATTTGCGAACAATGGGCATGAGTGCCATTACGCTGGGGGGGGGGTAACTGGGCAATCCACCCAAGTTAAGCAGCGCAAAGAAGGCCGCGATTGATCAACGCAAGGTCTTGACACGTGAGGAGATTTGAG
>NZ_JBIUHC010000167.1:0-21849 GCF_044627735.1 Cupriavidus sp. CuC1
GCCATGCGCGCCGTGCGCGGCGGCTTCGTGCCCTTCATGCCCGTCTTCAGCCTGACCAAGATCGACTCGACCTTCAATGCCCAGCAGCTGATCGGGCAGACGCAAAACGTCGTCAACATGAATGGCAACAACACGGCCTTTGCCGACGACATCAAGTCCCACGTGAGCTCAACGCAGAACGCCCAGAACAACATCTATCGTTGAAGCCACCGCCGCCCTCCCGGCGTGCCGGGCAGGGCGGCGCTTTTCTTGCCGCAGGGCCTTCATTTACAGGTTGGATCGCGCCGCTAGCGGATACACAATGCATGCATGGCGAGTTGATGGCGCGGCTCCTTCGTATTCGGGCCGTGACTGACCCGGCGCAGCTGGCGCCGGCGATGTGGCTGACGGGGGCCGGTGCCCGCCGGGTCATGTTCAGCCCGCTGACGCTCGCAGGAGGCGATCGTGCCAGACCATTCCCCCCCGTTTGTCGTGCGCGGTGCGCGCGCCGCTTTGCGGCGATGCCTGACGGCTGGCGCCTGCCTGCTGGTGCTGGCAGCTTGCGCCGACTTTCGTCCGCCGGTGTACCAGCGGCCGGAAACGCCGGCCAAGCCTGACTGGGCGCGCCAGGGATCGATCACGGTTTCGCCGTCGGACACGATCGTGCCGAACTGGTGGCAGGCGTTCCGGGATCCGTACCTCGATGGACTGGTCGACAAGGCAATCGCGGGCAACTACGACATCAAGGTGCTGGCCGCGCGCATCAAGGTGGCGGGCGCGCAGATTGCCGAGGTCAGGGCCGGCGCGCTGCCGGTCTTCGACTTGGGTGCCGGCGCGAGCTTCGAGAAGAGCACAGGCACGCCGCTCGTCAAGAGCTACAACCTCGGCACCCAGGTCAACTGGGACATCGATATCTGGGGCAAGGTGGAAAAGGGGGTGCAGGCCCAGACGGCCGAATTCAACGCGACCGAAGCGGATTGGCGTGCCGGCTACCTCACCCTGGTCTCCAACGTGTCCATCACCTACTTCCAGATCCTGCAGTTCGACGAACAGATCGATCAGCAGAGCAAGACACTGGTGAGGAACAAGCAGATCCTCACCACCTACCAGGCCATGGTCCAGAACGGCCTGATCCCGAAGATCCGCGTGATGCAGCAGCAGGCCGAGATCAACCGGCTCACCAAGGACCTGCTGGAGTTGCGCCGCTCGCGCGATATTTCCGAGAATGCGCTGGCCACGCTGGTGGGCGTGCCGGCCGGCGTGTTCAAGGTGCCGGCCGGGCGACTGCAGGAGCGGGTGCAACTGCCGGCGGTGCCGGCGGGCCTGCCGTCGCAGTTGCTCTCGCGGCGCCCTGACATCGTGGCGGCGGAATATCGCGTGCTCGAATCCGTCAACCTGGTCGGCCAGGCGCGCCTGGCGCAGCTGCCCAGCGTCAGCCTGACGGGCCGCGGCGGCACGGCGAGTTTTGCGCTGAGCGACCTGTTGAAGTCGTTCACCTTCGGCTTCATGCCGAGCATCAACCTGCCCATGCTGGACCCGGGCGTGCGTGCCCGGGTGAAGACCTCGGAGGCACAGACCAAGGTGGCAGAGAACGAATATGGCCGCACCGTGATTACGGCGTTCGAGGAAGTGGAGAACGCGCTGGTCAATGTCGACGCGCACAAAAAGCAACGCGTGGAACTGCAGCAGCAGGTAGCGCAACTACGCGTGGTGTCGGCGCAGATCGAGGCGCAGCTGAAGGAAGGCGTGGTGTCCCAGCTCGATGTATTCGAGACCGAGCGATCGCTGCTGAGCGCGCAACAGGAATTGTTGGCCAACCACCAACAAATCCTGGCTGACACTGTCACCCTCTACAAGGCACTTGGTGGCGGGTGGCCAAGCACCGAGGTGAGCAACGCGCCGAAAGAGGCGTCGCAACAGATCGCGAAGTAAGGGGCTGCAACCCGTTGCGCACGCAAGCCGGGCAAGCCCGGCAAGGCGCGAAATACGCTGCCGGCGGACGTTTGACTACGGGCAAGCGTGGCCTACTATGTCCTTAGTCAACACGTTCACGACGCAGCGGGCCGCACAGGCTCGCGCCGTCGCCATGAAACATGGCTTGCCACTGGCGTACGCGTCATGGCACGCGCTGTTGGTGGTATCGAAACATGGCTCCAGACGAAGCTCTGATTGTCGAGATGCGGGCAAAGGTGGGGCAGGCGTTCGATATCGTGCTCGAAGCCATCTCCAACCCTGAGCTCGGCGAGATCCGCATCGACGAGAGCCTGTTCGCCGTGGGCCGCGCGGAAGCGCCTTTCGCCGCATACCCGGCCGACGTGGCCGCGGTGCTCTCGCGCCGCCACGCGCGCATCTTTTCCGAGCATGGCGCGGCCTATATCGCGGATCTGGGCAGCAAGAACGGCACCACCGTCAATGGCGCGACCGTGGCACAGCAGCCAGCCAGGCTGCGCGACGGCGATGAACTACGCTTCGGCGCTGCGCTGTCCTACCGGGTGCGCTTGCATTCGCGCGCGCCAGTCCAGGCACAGAGCCAGACGCCGATTGTGCTGACGCTTGTGCCTGAGCGCGACGATCTTGGCCTGCAGCCGATCGAGGTAGCTGGATTTCCCTTCCTGATCAGCAAGGCGGACGAGACTTTCTCCCGCTACAAGGAGGTCTATCCGCACCAGGTGAACTATGTCTCGCGCCGTCATGCGCACATCTTCCTGAAGGGGAACGATCCATTTGTCGAAGACCTCGGCAGCACCAACGGGACCTTCGTCAACGGCAAGCGGGTGGATGAGCACGCGGTCGCGCTCGGCGAGAGAGATCTCCTCGCGTTCGGCGGCAATCATTTTGTCTATCGGGTAGGCATACGCAACGAGGCCACCACCACCACCGACGCAACCCTCACCAGTTCGATCCCGCCGCCGCCCGATGGCGCCGAAGTGCCTGCCCAGGGCCCGGCGGCGGCATTGGCCCCGCCGGCAGCTGCACCCACCGCGGCGCCAGAACCCGCCGCCCCGACGCACGATCCCGACAAGACCACGTTCGTCGCCGCTGCTGGCTCCTTCCTGGATATTTTCTGCGTCGACTACGCCGCGCAGCAGGAAGACGAGGTCAATCAGGAGGCATTGCCCCAGCCGGAAGGCGAAGGTGGCGCGACGGACAAGCCGCGTGCACAGGGCAAGTTCGCGCTCGTCATGGGCAGGCTAGGCAGCAGTTTTGGCGCTTCGGAGCGCGCAGGCCTGAAGCGCGCGGCGCGCTGGGGCGGTGTCGTGGCCGTGGCGGTCGTGGCGCTGCTGCTCTTCCTGTTCTTGCGCGGCGCCCCCGAGCGCGAGATGAGGTCCTTGATGGCCAGCGGCGACCATGCCCGCGCCGCGGCCGTAGCCGACGCGTATCTAGAGCGCCACCCGGACAATGCACAGTTCAGGGCGATGGGCACCGAGGCGCTGCTGCGTGACCAGGTGCCGGGATGGATCGCCAAGCTACAGGCGCGCGACTTCAATGGCGCCGAGGCGGCGCTGGCGCGCATGAAGACGCTCGGCGCGCACAATGCCGACGCGCGCGGCCTGCTGGAGGAGCTCGACTGGATTGGCCGGCTGAACCGCTTCGTGGCGGGCCGGGGAGGCGTGGACGCGCCGATCCGCATTTACACCGATGAGGCCAGCATCCGCGCGTTGCTCAAGCACTGGAATGACGACACTCCCGCCCACCAGCGCGCGCTGGACCGCATTGCAGCCTATGTGCCGCAATTCAGGGAGCCATATGCCGATGCGCTCAGCTATGTGCGCAAGCTGCAAAGCGACGACTCGGTCTACCTGGCCGCCGTCGACCGCTTGAATGCATCGCTGGCCACCGGGTTGGCGGGCGAGCATCCCGAAGCGCTGCAGGCCGTGCTGGCGGACTACGCGGAGAAGTATCCAAGGCTCGCCGGCATGGATCGCCTCAAGGAGGACCTGCGGCAGTACATCGCGCTGGACAGTGCGGCACGCGCGGCGGCACTGGGCCCGCTGATGGCCCAGATGGCCAAGGCCAGCTTTTCCACGCCGCCCTTCCAGGCGCGCTTTCGCGTACTGGCGGCCAGCCGCCTGCCGACGCCGGAACTGGCGCGGCAGTACGCCGAGGTGGACAAGGCCTGGCGCGCGGGGGATAGCGCCAAGGCGTTCGCCGGGCTGCAAGCGATAAAGACGGGGCCATGGGCCGCGGCCGCCGCCAAGGACCTCGCGCGCAAGCAGGCCGTCGCCGCGCAGTTCGCCGAGTTGCAGAAGGCGCGCGGCGGCAATGGCAACGAGGATGCCTTGCTGTCGTTCTACGCCATGCTCGATCCCGCGGAGGATACCTATTTCCTCAAGGCGGTCGAGCCCGATGTGGCGGCGATACACGATGCGGCGATCCGGCGCGCGCAGGAACTGATGAACGCCGCGCTTGCGTCGTGGCGCCAGTATCGCCGCGATGGCGCCATCGGCGGCGAGCAGCGGCTGGAGTCCGACATCTCCGCCAAATTCCGCGCGCAGGCACGCCTGCTGTCCAATGCCAGCGCGCAGGCGCACCAGGGCATGCGCATCTACGCGCAACTGAAGGTTGGCGATACGGCGCAATGGAGCCAGGTCCAGGCGGATATCGATTCGGAGACGGAGCTGCAGCGGCGTTCCCTGCAGGAATTGCGCATGGTGCTGAGCCCGGCGCTGCTCAAGTCCAAGCTGGCATTGATTGGAGGGGAGGGTGATGAAGGACGACAGCCGAGACAATCGCCTTAAGCCGCTGTCCGAGGCGCTCGAGGACCACAGCGCTGAGGGCATCGCCATTCTCAGCGCGGAGCCCTGGAAGCTGATGCAGATCTCCGTGCTGGTCATGGTGTCGCTGGTCGTCTGCGCGCTGGTCTGGTCGTTCGTGGGCCACGCGGATGTGATCGTGTCCGCGGACGGCACCCTCGCGCCGGAGTCGGAAGTGCGGCGGTTCTACGCGCCGGTCGATGGAGAACTGGCGGATCTCTATGTGGCCGAGGGCCAGCCGGTGAACAAGGACGACGTGCTGGCGCGGCTGAATGCGCGCGGCGCGATCGAGGCCGCCACCAACGCGCTGGAGGCGCAGCTCAAGCTGCAGGATTCCGAGCGCGAGTGGAAGCAGTTTCCCGACAAGAAGCTGTTGATGGAGCGCAAGGCGGCGGCGTTGAAGCAGCAGATCGATGTGGCGGAGCGCCTGCACGAGAATCGTACTGCGGAGGGCACCACCCGGCTCGCGGAGCAGCAGCGGGCACAGTTGCAGCAGGCGCGCAGCAACCTGGACAGCGCGCGGCGGGCTCGTGAATTCGCACGCCAGGAGCAGGACCGCTATGCCCGCCTGTTTGCGCTGGCGGGTGGCGGCGGGGTCTCGCAGTTGCAGGTGGAGAGCAAGCGGATTGCGGCTGTGGAAGCGGAGAACGCGCTGCAGATTGCCCAGTCGCGGCTGGCGGAGCTGGATTCCAAGCTGAGCCAGGAATTCAACCAGGCCACCGTGCAACTCGAAGGCAGCAGCCAGGAGCTGACCAACCTGCGCATCCAGTACGACGCCGCGCTGCGCGAGATAGCCAATACGGAAGACAAGCTGCGCCTGCAGGTGCAGACCGCGCGGCTGGTTGCCGAGGCGGCGGCGCGCATCCGTTTCGAGAATATCGACAAGGACAACTTCCTGCTGATCCTGGCGCCCGTGGCGGGCGTGATCACCGATGTCAGCTCCACGCAGCGCGGTGACAAGGTCCTGGCCAATGCGCCATTGGGCGGCATCGCGCCCAAGAACGCGCGCCCCGTGCTCAAGATCGAGATTGCCGAGCGCGATCGCGCCTTCCTGCGCGAGGGCTTGCCCGTGAAGCTGAAATTCAACGCCTTTCCCTACCAGCGCTATGGTTTGATCGCCGGCACGCTCGAGTACATCTCGCCGGCGACCAAGCTGGCGGGGCCGAACAAGCAACCGGTGTACGAGGGGCGGGTCCGGCTGGCGCAAGACTACTACACGGTGGCGGAAAACAAATACCCGCTGCGCTACGGTATGACCGCCACGGCGGAAATCGTGGTGCGCGAGCGGCGCCTGATCGACCTGGGGCTGGATCCGTTCCGGCAGGTGGCGGGCTGAAGCAAGCGGAGGGCTGAAGCAAGCGGATAGAGGCAAGGATTGGAAGGTGGGTGGAGACGCGTCGGCGGCCCGCACTTGCGGGCCGGCGGATTTTGGCGAATGGGAACAATCAAGGAGCTGACGAGATGACAGCGATTGTGCGGGTCGACGATGAAGTCATCGGGGTCGAGGAATTCATCCGTGTCCTGAAGCTCACGGGCCAATTCGAAGGGCTGATCGAGCAGATCGTCAGGGACAAGCTCACGGTGCACGCGGCGAAGAAGCAGGGCATCACCGTGTCGCCGGAGGAAATCCAGGAACGCGCCGATCAGTTCCGCCGCGTGCAGGGTTTGCACCGGGCGACGGAGATGAACCACTACCTCGATGTGCTCGGTGTGAGCCTGGACGAGTTCGAGGCGTTCGTTACCGATAGCCTCTACCAGGAAAAGATGCTCGCCGAGGTGGCCAGCGACAAGGCCGTGGAGGGCTACTTCAAGCTGCACTCGCCGAAGTTCGACAGCATCGAGGTGAGCCATATCGTGGTGGACGCCGAGGGCAAGGCAAAGGAGCTGATCTCCTACCTGCGGGACGATCCCGACAGCTTTGCCGAGATGGCGCGCGAGCACTCCATCGCGGACACGAAAGATCAGGGCGGCGCAATCGGCAAGGTCTTGCGCGGCTCACTGAAGACGGATATCGAAGCCAAGGTGTTCAACGCCGCCACCGGCGACCTGCTCGGTCCGTTCCCGTCCCAGGACCGCTCCTTCTTCGAGATCTTCATGGTGAGCGCCAAGCATCCCGCCACGCTCGATGCCGATGTGGCGGCGGAGGTGCGCCGGCTCCTGCGTGAAGACTGGCTGATGGCCAGGGCGCAGGAACACGTCATCGAAGCGCGCTAGCCGCGAGGGCCCAGACGCATATGGAAGCCAGCCCCGAACTGCATCCGCTCGCCGACTTTCTGGCTGGCGTGGAAATACTCTCGCCGTTCTCGCGCGAGGAAATGGAGCGGCTGGCGGAGCATGCGCAATCGCTTTCATACGGCTTTGGCGAGACCATCTGCAATGCAGGCGAGCCGGCCGACGGGCTCTTCATCATCAAGTCGGGGTCAGTGCGCATCTTCAACGAAGACAATGGCAAGGAAGTCAGCCTGGGCGTGCGCAAGGCACGCGAGGTGTTCGCCGACATTGCCATGCTGCGCGAGTACCGGCACGAATCCTCGGTGCGGTCTTCCGCCAAGACCGAGTTGCTCTATATTCCGCGCAGCGTGACCGAGCCCATGATCGCGCAGAATCCGGCGGCGATGGCCTTTGTCGCCAGCTATGTCGCGATCAGTTCGGCTGGCGGCTTTGTTGCCCGGCTGTTCGACCTGCGCGGCAAGCTCGACAAGAGCGAGCTGGAGGAGGCCGTGCGCAGCGTGGGCGTGAAGCGCGTGTCCGCCGGCAAGGAGATCCTGAAGCAGGATGCACGGGAAGACCGCCGCCTGTACGTGGTGCGCCAGGGCGAAGTCCGCATCGTGCGGACCGAGGAGGGCGTCGAGTATCCGCTGGCGACCTTGCGCCAGGGCGACATTTTTGGCGAGCGCGCCTGCGTGATGCGCCAGGAACAGATCGCGTCGGCTATCGCCGGCACGGATGCGCGGCTGCTGGTGATTCCGGAAAAGACCGTGCAGCTGATCCTGGAGCGCAATCCCAAGCTGCGCGAAGTGCTGGAGGAGCGCATCCGCTTTATCGACCGGGAGCTGCACCGGCAAAAGAAGATGGCCGAGCGGCGCAAGCATCCAGTGATGCTCGACCTGCGCTCGAAGCCGGAGTTCGGCGAACGCGTGATCCGCCGCTTCGCCCTGGTCGAGCAAGCCGAGGAGATGGATTGCGGCGCTGCCTGCCTGGCGATGATCTGCCGCCATCACGGCATCCCCATGACGCTCGGCAAGCTGCGCGAGCTGGCCAATGTGACCACGCAGGGCGCCACGCTGGACAGCCTGGCCCGCGCCGGCGAGTCGCTCGGCTTTACCACGCGCGGCGTGCAGTGCACGCATGATTCCCTGCTGGGTTTCGAGCTGCCGTTTATCGTGCACTGGGAGGGCTACCACTACGTGGTGGTTTACGGCGTATCCAAGCGCTGGGTGTGGGTGGCCGATCCGGCCCTCGGATTTCGCAAGATGGGCGTGGAGGAGTTCGAGCGCGGGTGGAGCGGCACCTGCCTGCTTTTCACCTCCGGCGAAAGCATGGCGCAACTGGCGGTGGCGCGTTCGCCCTGGCTGCGCTTCATCGGCTACCTGGCGCCGTACAAACGGATCCTCGCACACCTGTTCATGGCGACCTTCGTGATCCAGGTGCTGGGCGTGGTGCCGCCCCTGATCATCCAGAACATCCTGGACGGCGTGGTGGTGCACCAGAATATGGGCCTGCTGAACCTGCTGATACTTGGGCTGATCGTCTCCAGCGTGTTCTCGCAACTGATGAGTTCGGTGCGGGCGTATCTCGCCAACTTCATGGTGCGCAATATGGACTTCGCCATGATGTCGCACTTCTTCAAGCACACCTTGTCGCTGCCGTTTTCCTTCTTCGCCAAGCGCAAGACGGGCGACATCTTCGCCCGCTTCCAGGAGAACCAGACCATCCGCGCCTTCCTGACCGAGTCCACGGTGACGACGGCGCTCAACCTGCTGATGGTGTTTATCTATTTCACCATCATGTTTCTCTACAACGTCAAGATGACGCTGGTGCTGATCGCCTTCGTGGTTCCGATTGCGATCCTGACGATCGTGGCTACGCCAAAGGTAAAGGCCTTCGCGCGCGAGGTGTTCACCACCACGACCGATGCGCGGTCGTACCTGATGGAGACGCTGGGCGGAGTGGAGACGGTCAAGGGCATGGGCATTGAGCGCCCGGTGCGCCTGAAGTGGGAGAAGAAGTACGCCAAGGCGCTGGAGGTCCAGTACAGGGCGCAGGCGTTCCATATCCTGGTGGGGCTGGCCAGCCAGTTGCTCAATGCTGCGACCACCATCGCCGTGCTGTGGGTGGGCGCCAACCTGGTGCTGCAGCGCGAGCTCACCGTCGGCCAGCTCATTGCCTTCAACGCATTCATGGGCAGCGTGCTGGCGCCGTTGATGGGCCTGGTGGCATTGTGGGGCCAGCTCAACGATGCCGGCGTGGCGATGGAGCGCCTGGGCGACGTGCTGGACCTCGATCCGGAGCAAAAGCCGGAGGAACTGGCGTCGCGCGTGATGCTGCCGGACCTGCAGGGCGAGATCAGCCTGGAGGGCGTCTACTTCCGCTACGGCGGGGCCGAAACGCCCTACGTGCTGGAGAACATCAGTTTCAGCATCAAGCCCGGCGAATTGCTGGCCATCGTGGGGCGCAGCGGCTCGGGCAAGACCACGCTGGCCAAGATGCTGGTGGGGTTCTACGTGCCCACGGAAGGCAAGATCACCGTGGATGGCTACGACCTCAGCGTGATCGACAAGGAGTACTACCGCGCGCAGATCGGCTACGTGATGCAGAGCAACCTGCTGTTCTCGGGCACCATTGCCGAGAACATCGCCTGCGGCGACGACAGCCCGGATCGCCGCCATATCGAGGAAGTCGCCAAGATGGCCGACGCCCACGCGTTCATCAGCAAGCTGCCGCTGGGCTACGAGCAGGTGGTGGGCGAGCGCGGCGTGGGTTTGTCCGGCGGACAGATCCAGCGGCTGTGCATTGCCCGCGCGCTTTATCACGATCCACGCCTGCTGGTCTTCGACGAGGCAACCTCGGCGCTGGACACGCAATCGGAGAGCAACATCCTTGGCAACATGCAGGAGATCCTGCAAGGCCGCACCGCCGTGATCATCGCGCACCGCCTGAGCACCATCATGCGCGCGGACAAGATCCTGGTGCTGTACGAAGGGGCCATCGTCGAGCAGGGGCGGCATGAGGAACTGCTGGAGCGCAAGGGCATGTACTACCAACTGGTGCAGAAGCAGTTGAGTTCAGAGTGAGCGCGGTTGCACTGCCCCGGGCGCTGCGGGGGTTGCAATGGCGCATCTGGCCTATCTGCCGTAATGCGACGCATGGGGGAGCGCGACATGAAGCTGTTCAACCAGGGGGGCTCCGTCGGGTCGGCCATCTCCTATGCCGGGCTGATCGAGAAGATCGAGATCCTGCGCTCTACGCTGCGCTGGGCCTCCAAGCTCGAGCGCAACGAGATCGAGAAGCTGCTCAAGCAGGCCACCACGCTGCGCGACGAGGTGATGCAGCTGTCGCACAAGGAGCGCTTTGTGCAGGCGGCCGTGGCAGAGCCGATGCCAGCCGACCTGGCGCCACGCGAGCGCCGCCAGGCGCTGCTGGAGCGCAGCTTTATATTTGAGGGCACCTTCGGCGACAACCCCAAGCTGCTGGAGGCGCTGGAGATCGCCGAGAAGGCTGCGCCCACCGATTTGCCCGTGCTGATCGATGGCGAGAGCGGCACGGGCAAGGAGCTGATGGCCAAGGTGATCCATGCCAACGGCTCCAGGACGGACAAGCCCTATATCTCGGTGAACTGCGGGGCGATCCCGGAGAACCTGCTGGAGTCGGAGCTGTTCGGCCACAAGAAGGGCGCCTTCACGGGCGCGGCCAACGATCGCCGCGGCAAGTTCGAGAGCGCGCATACCGGGACCATCTTCCTCGACGAGATCGGCGAGTTGCCGCTCACCGGGCAGGTCAAGCTGCTGCGCGTGCTGGAGTCGCACGAGATCCAGCGGGTCGGCTCCGACGAGACCATCTCGGTCGACACGCGCATCGTGGCGGCCACCAACCGGGACCTGCGGCGCCTGAGCGAGGAGGGCAAGTTTCGCGAAGACCTGTTCTACCGCCTCAGCGTGATCCACGTCACGCTGCCGCCGCTGCGCGAGCGGCGCGATGAAATCGCCTTGCTGGTAGCGTATTTCGGCGACGAGGCGGCCGGCGCGTTAAAGCGCCGTCCCATCAAGCTGACGCCGCGCCTGCGCGACTTCCTCATGAATTACGCCTATCCCGGCAACATCCGCGAGTTGCGCAACCTGATGTACCGGATCTCCTGCCTCGCCGGCGACACGGCCGATCTCGAGCATCTTCCGCAGGATCTGCGCCCCAAGCCATCGGCGCCGGCGTTGGTGGCCAGCGGCGCCGCGGCACCGCTCGTGGTGGATGCGTCCACGGCCACCTCGCTCAGCGAAGCCAAGCGCGCCGCCAGCGATGAAGCCGAACGCGCATTTCTCGAGCGGGGATTGCAGGAAGTCGGCGGCACGGTAGCGGAGCTGGCCAGGCGCTTCGACATGAATCGCTCGCACCTGCAGATGCTGCTGAAGAAGCACGGCATCCATTCCAAGGATTTCCGCAACCAGGGCGCGGCGCAGGGCGGCAAGGCGCGGTAAGCAGCGCAAAGGCGTGGTGAGCCGCGAGCCAGGCTACAGCGCTGGATTCACCATGGTCTTGTCCGAGGCGTAGAGATCCTCGGCGCGCGCCACCACCGCCGAGATATTGTCGTGGCCGCCGCGGCCCAGCGCCGCGGTCACCAGCGCCTGTGCCGCCAGCTCGCAATCGCCGCAGGCCAGCACGCTGGCGATCTCCGGGTCCCGCAACTCGTTGCTCAGGCCGTCGCTGCAGAGCAGGAAGATATCGGCATCGGCGACTTCCACCCAGGTCTGGTCCAGTTCCAGCGCCGTGTTCGCGCCTACCGCGCGGGTGATGGTGTTGTGCGCAGGGTGATGCACGGCTTCTTCCGCGGTAATCAGGCCGCGTGCCTTGAGTTCTTCCACGCGGCTGTGGTCCCGGGTCAGCTGGGTCAGGTGCGCGTCCCGGTACAGGTAGATGCGGCTGTCGCCCGCCCACAGGCAGCCACAGAAGCGTTCGCACGCCATCAGCACCACCACCGTGCTGCCAATGCGCCGGACCTGCCGGCGCGCCGCTTCCTCCAGCAACTCGCGATTGACCTCCTGCAAGGCGGTGCGCGCCTCGTCGAGCAAGCTCTCGAGGCTTTGCGGCAGCGGCAGACGGGATAGCGTCTCCACGACGAGGTTGCTGGCGTAATCGCCAACCGCATGGCCGCCCATGCCGTCCGCCACCACCCAGAGCCCTCGCTCCGGCTGGGCCAGGCAGGCATCCTCATTGCGCTCCCGTACGAGGCCGACATCGGTGCGAGCGGCTGAAGTCCAGCGGAATTGCGATGCACAGGTCACGATCATCTCCGGTGTTCGGGCGAGCTAGGACGCCGCAACGCCACGCCAGTGCCTGGGCGGCATTGGCGTGGCAGGCGGTGCATTGCCGGACCGTGCGGGCCGCGTGCGAACCGGGCTACATCCGGCCGTCGTTCCTTGCCCCTTGTCCCGCTTGCACATTGATGTTCGCGCCGGGCGCCGTATTGCGAACGTCGATGTTCTGGAACTGGTTAACCATCTGATCAGCATAGAAGCTGTTGTTGATCTCGTAAAAGTTGACGACGGGCCCAATGCTTTGCCGGGGCGGGGAGTAGGGCTGGATCCAGCCGAATACCCACGGCGCGCCGCCGCCCCGGATGGCCGCCATGGCCTGGCCGTCCAGCGTGCGGTTGGTGTAGAGGTCTTTGATGGTGAGCGCCGCCATGATGGTCTCCGGTGCGTGGGTTCGGTAGGGGCTGTGTTGCGGTCCGTGGCTTCTTGCCATGCTTCTACAGAGCAAAGCGCATGCCAGTGATGCGGCTGAGTCGGCTCAGCGGCGCAAGTGCTTGAATTTGCTGTGTTTTCCCTCCGCGTTGGCGATTTCGGGCTGATCTCGGACTTCGCGGCAGGGCCTGAAGCGTTGGCGCAATGCCAACATCCTCCGCCGGTATGGTGGGGGAACACCACCGCTTTGCCTCGGGCTCGCCGTCCCTTTGCCGTCTTGCGTGAAGTCGCGCCACAGCGCGCTGCCACTGCCACCGAATCCACTTCGTCACGGCGCTCACCGTATCCGGATCCCCTCTGATGGCATGCCGCCAACACTATTGGCATCAAGCTGTTGGCTGGCCGGAGACGCTTTTCCCCTGCCTGGCCGGTTGAAAATCCCGCAATCCCTTGATCTGCCTGGGACTGCGGCGGGTGGCACGGTTGATGCGGATGGTATGGCAACCAGCAGGCAATGCCTGCAGCAAGCAAACAGATCAGAGGCAGCCATGAACCACCAACACCAACAACAAGACCAGGCCATCGATGCCGACCTGCCCCTGGGCGCACACCTGGTCACGGAACGCCGCGGCTATGCCCATCACGGCATCTATATCGGCGAAGGCAAGGTGGTCCATTACGCCGGCTTTGCCGGCTCGCTCCATCGCGGCCCGGTGGAAGAAACCACGGTGGAAGCCTTCGCGGCTGGCCACCCCGTCACCGTGAAGGCCAATCCCTGCGCCAGGTATGTTGGCCTGGAAGCAGTTGCGCGCGCCCGCTCCCGTCTCGGTGAAGACAACTACCGGCTCCTGACCAACAACTGCGAGCACTTCTGCACCTGGTGCCTGCTTGGCGAAGGCCGCAGCGAGCAAGTGGAAGCCTGCCTGCACCACCCGTCCATGGCCGTGCAGACCGTCGCCAACCTGCTCAGGACGTTTCTCGAAACCGAGTTCAAGGGCGTGCACCTCGGCGCCGGTGCTGTTTAACGCTTGATCCTAGAGCCAGCCAAGTCAAGGAGACTGACATGCAAACCGCCAAGATATCCCTGCGTGGGCTGATCGACAAATGGCTCGGCCCCAACCTGGCCGCGCCCGCGCGGATCACCCGCGTGCGCAGTTCGCGGGCTTGCCGCAGCGGCTGCATCCGGGTGGATGTGGCCCGCCCGTCGGGGCAGTTGTCGATGTTCTTCTTCCGCCATGACGACGGGTGCTGGTGCGTATTCCCGCCTGCGCTCAGGGTGGGCTGAAGTGCATGCGTTGCGCCTTTACGCCTTTACCTATTCTGAATGCCGTCAGGTGACGCGCGCCAGGGTCACACGTAAGCATTTGTTCGCAGGCTGGACGCTCCCGCGGGCCCGCCAATAAGATCGTCCGGATTTTTCCCAGCCTGGCTTTGCCCTTGCGATGCCAAAGCCGCACTTTTGATCACCGGTTGCGATGGCCGGACGAACCCTTCGGATTGATGCTAGCGAATCGCTCGACCTCGCCCGGAAAGGCGCATTTTCCCAAGATACTTCTCGCCCTGGCCGGCGCCACACTGGTTCTCTGCGCCTGCGGTGGCGGCGATGGCGGCGGTAGCGGGCCCGCCACGCCCGCAGCGGCAGGCGCAACGAGCAATGCCGGCGCTGCGGCCGCTGCCCCCAGCACCAGCCAGACGGTGCCCGCCACCGCAGTGACGGCCTGCTTCACCGTGACCGGCAACGCCGCTGCGGCTTCGGGCGCATCCGGCGTCAGCATCCTGCCCGCGCGCGGCGCGGCCGGCGTGACCGCCTATCACGTGCTCGGCGAGCCCAAGACCGCAGGCCTTTGCTATGCCAACTTCCGTCGCGTGCAGGTCGGGCTTCCCGCGCTGGAAGCGCAGGATGCCATCGGCGTCGCCGCGCAAAACCATAGCAACTACATGCTCTGGAACCAGACGCTTGGTCATGACGAGAATGCCGCCGCGCGGGGCTACACCGGCGCCACGCCGGATGCACGCGTGCAAGCGCTGTACCCGACCGGCGCCACAGCGGAGGTCGTCGGGGGCGCCACGAAATGGAGCTCGGATCCCAACGCGATCCTGGTGCTGGCGTCCAACGACGCCTTGGTGGCCGACCTGTTCGATGCGCCACTCCATCGCGCCACCTTGCTGGGCAGCTACAAGTCCGCGGGGGCCGGCTATGCCGAGCAGAAGAGCACGGCTTCGGGCGGTGCCACGGCATCGTTCTACCAAACTATCGACCTGGCCGATGCCACCATGCCCGGCACCAGCGACCAGATGGTGGCGTATCCCTACGCCGGCCAGGCGGACGTGCCGACCAGCTGGGTGAACAATGAAAGCCCCAATCCCGCGCCGGGCTACCAGAACCAGACGCTTGGCTACCCCATCACCCTGCAAGCCATCGACCGCAACCAGGCGTTTAACGCGGACACCTTCGTGGTGACCGATGCGCAAGGCAACAACGTCAACTGCCTGAAGGTGGATGCGCGCAGCCCCAACCTGTCCGGTGCGGCTGCCGGCGCTGCGGTCTGTACGCCTCTCGCGCCGCTCGCGAGCGGGACGCGGTACAACGTGAGCGTCAGCGGCCAGCTGGCTGGCAAGCCGCTCAATCTGAGTTGGTCGTTCGTCACCCGGTGAATTTGGCGGGACAGGGGCCTTGTTCTGGTCACGGGACGATATGTCCATCTATGATTGCCTCATGCCCAAGCGTTTAGGAGCGGCGAGATGGAGCGACAGTTCGAGTATGGCGGCTATGCCGTGGTGGCCCGCGCTGTTCCGGTAGCTGGCGGAGGCTTTACGGCGATGGTCGTGATCGCCGACTCGTTCGGCGAAACGCCGCAGCCTTCGTTCGAGGAAGAGGCTGGCGTGGCGGGGACCGCGGAAGCTGCAATTGCCCTGGCAGAAGCCGCAGCCATGCGAGCCATCGACGCGGGGCAGGTGAACTAGCTGCGCGCCACCCTGACTATCGTGCTGGGCAGCCCTTGGCCAGACTTTGCACAGGTGCGCTTGCCACGACTTAAATGGCGGCTGCTGGTTCAGCCTGACGCCCGACCGGGCGTGCAGACCGACCCCTCCGGCGATCGGGGGCGGCGTGTCGTACACTCTTGTGCTTCACTCGCGGCGTGAGCGTTTCCCTATGTTGTTGATTTGCGACCGACGGCAGGTGCGGGTCGGGTCAAATTGACGGGGAATGCCCTGGAATGGGCACTAGTGCGCGCGTTGGCCGACCTCCGCTGTCGGCCAGCCACCAAGAAGCGATTCGCGAATGTCCCCTCACAGGGCGGACAAGAGACGTTCGTCGACAATGCTTCGAGCTTCCGCAGTCCGCTCTTGACAGGTAGTCCCGCGCGCTGCCTGGTTGCCGCCGACCGAAAGGTCCTGCCCCATGGTCTGCATCAGGATCTCGTGGATTCGCTCACACCATTCCCGGAGGAAGTTTCGGGACGCGTGCCGATTTGATAGTGACGCGCTCGTCATGGTGATGGCGCATTGCTGTTTCAGCGAAGCCGCCCCGGGTCACGAACTTGTTGATACGAGAAGCCCCAGTCATTTCTACGCCGGCCGCCTGGTCGTTGCCTGTGGTTTGGCAATAGTTCGTGCGATTTCGCACAGAGCAAGAAATAGCGAGTCACTAGTCTGGATGATCAGGACACGCCGTTGCTTCGAACGGTGTGCACCGGTCTCCGTGGAGCATTGGATGGATCGCTTTCACCTGTTCGACGCGTCGTTCTGCCCCAGCGTGACCATGGGACGCGTACCCATTTATAGCGGCACGCCCGAGTGCGCCGCGGCGTCGCAAATGACCGCATTTACCACGGCCCTGCAGGCATACACCGGCCAAGTCTTCAATAACTACGATACGCTACACGATTTCTCGGTACGGGAGTACCGGACGTTCTGGCAATGCTTCGTGCAGTGGTCGCAGGGCCTCGCGTGGTCCGGCAGCACCGAGCCGGTCTGCGTCGGCGACGAGTGCGAGCATGCACGCTTCTTCCCGCAGGTCCAACTGAACTACGCGGACAACCTGCTTGGCCTGGCGGTAGCGACGCCCGACACACCTGCACTGACCGCATGTCACGCAGATGGCCGACGTGTACGCCTGACCCGCGGCGAACTGCGCAATCGAGTAGCTCGTCTCGCGCATGCTCTCTCGGAGTTGGGGCTGCGCGATGGGGACCGCGTGGTTGGTGTGATGCGCAACGACGCAGATGCGGTCGTTGCCGCGCTGGCCGTCACCGCGCTCGGTGCAACGCTGTCGACCGCTGCGGCCGAAATGAGCGTCGAGACGATCCTCGATCGCTTCGCGCCGCTAGCGCCGCGGCTGCTGTTCGCGCACGCTGCGCAGCGTGCGTTCGACACGGGCATGTCGCTGGCGGATAACATCGCCGATCTGGCTGCTGCGTTACCGTCGCTGCAGGGCGTCGTCCGGCTCGACGACGGAACCTTGCCGGACACCGTCAAGCAGCGAGTCTATTCGCTTGGCGAACTGATCGACAGCGGCGATGCCGGGAGCTTCGTGTGGCGGCGCTTCCCGTTTAACCATCCGCTTTTCATCATGTTCTCGTCGGGCACCACCGGCAAGCCGAAGTGCATTGTGCACGGCGCCGGCGGCAGCCTGCTCGAGCATCTGAAGGAGCATCGGCTGCACTGCGACCTGCGGCCCGGCGATCGATTGTACTTTCACACCACCTGCGCGTGGATGATGTGGAACTGGCAGTTGTCGGCGCTCGCGTCCGGGGCCGAGATCGTTACGTATGACGGCCCGATCTCGACGGTCGATGCGTTGTGGCGCCTCGTCGCCGACGAGCGCGTCACCGTGTTCGGCACAAGTCCCGCTTACCTGAAGATGTGTGAGGACGCGGGCCTGGCGCCAGGGCAGCAATTCGATCTCGGCGCACTACGCGCGATGATGTCGACCGGTGCGGTGTTGTTCGATGCGCAGTTCGAATGGGTACGCGATCACGTGAAGCCGCTGCCCCTGCAGTCGATCTCGGGCGGCACGGACATTCTCGGCTGCTTTGTGCTGGGGAACCCGAACCTGCCGATCTATGCGGGGGAAGCCCAATGCAAGAGCCTTGCGCTCGATGTTCAGGCGTGGGAACAGGGGGGCCGCACCAGCCGAATCGGCGAGCTGGTCTGCGCGAATCCGTTTCCGTCACGTCCGCTCGGTTTTTTTGGCGACAAGGACGGTAAGAGGTTTCACGCTGCCTATTTCACCAGCAACGCAGGTGTCTGGACGCACGGCGATCGCATCGAATTTTCGCCGGAAGGCACTGCGCGGCTGCATGGCCGATCCGATGGCGTACTGAATGTTCGCGGCATCAACGTTGGTCCGGGCGAAATCTATCGTGTGCTGAGCGATATCCGGGACATTCGCGAGGCGCTGGTGGTCGAGCAGCGGCCACGCGCCGCGCCGCCTGACCGCACGCACGCGCAAAGGTACGACCAGCGCATCGTGCTGCTGCTGGTCTTGCAGGATGGCGTCGCGCTGACCGGCGCGCTGGCCGCCCGAGTGCGCCGCGACCTCGCACGTCGTGCCTCGCCAACGCACGTGCCCGACCGGATCATCGCCGTCGATGAGTTGCCGGTCACGCATAGCGGCAAGCTGTCCGAAGCGGCCGCGCGCAATGCGGTCAACGGCTTGCCGGTCGGCAATGCCGCGGCGTTACGCAATCCCGGATGCCTCGACGCGATCCGGAACCATCCGGCACTGAACCTTGCGGCGCGCGAATTGCCACCCGCCGGCGAGTCCCGCGATCAACTAGAACGTCATTTGCAGGTGCTGTGGGAGAAACTGTTCGACTTCGCGCCGATCGGTCGCGACGACAACTTCTTCGACCTGGGTGGCCATTCGCTGCTCGCAGCGCGGTTGCTCGCCGACGTGCATCAGTCGACCGGGCGCACGATTCCACTCGCGACGCTGCTGATCGCGCCGACGATCGCGCGCCTCGCCGCGGCGATCGACGAGGGCGCACCGCCGCCGCCGTCGCCGATCCTCGTGCCCGTGCGCGCCGGCACCGGGACGCCGCTATTCCTCGTGCATGGCTTGAGCGGCTCGGTGATGGAATGCTGGGGGCTGGTCTGCGCGCTGCGTAGTCCGCGCCCGGTCTATGGACTGCAGGCACGAGGCCTGGATGGCGAGCAGCCGACACAGGGGCGCGTCGAAGACATGGCGGCCAGCTACATCGAACAGATGCGCACCGTGCAGCCGGGCGGACCGTACGCGCTGGCCGGCTACTCGTTGGGCGGGCTGGTCGCGTTCGAGATTGCGCAACAGCTGAGGCGCGCTGGCGAGCACATCGAATTCCTGTGCCTGCTCGATACCTATGTGCACGAGCATTTCCTGCCATGGAATGCTTGGATGCGGCACCGCTGCAGCTATCTGGGCGAGCGGTGGCGCAAGCTTCGCGCGGTGCCTGCGTCGCAGCTTTCCGGTTACCTGACGGACATGCTCGGGAGGGCGGCCGATCGCGTGCGGATGAGCCGCGGGCGCATGACGCGCCGGCCAGACCCCTTCACCGAATCGTTGCCGCCTGCGCTTCGGCGCGTGCGCGAAACGATGGGGCTAGCAATGGCGACCTACCGGCCGCGGCCGTATCACGCGGGCCCGATTGTCTATGTGCGCGCGACGATTCGACAGCAGGATCGCGGCGATCCGATATCGCTGTGGCGGCGTGTCGCGCGCGGCGGCCTGATGATTGCCGAAGTGCCCAGTAGCCATGGCGATATGATCGTCGAACCGAACTTGCAGGTCGTCGCGGCGCTACTGGACGAGGGGTTGGCAAACCCGTGACGCGGCGGGCGTGTTTCGTGAGACGCCGCAAGGCGTGAACGGGGATCGAACGGCATGCAGCACGATATTGTCACCGCACGAAACGCGGGACGTACCGCGTCTCTTTTACTGCCTGATCGGAGCCGCCTCTCGTTGCCGGAAAGAGCCGTGCATGTGTGGGTACTGAATGACGCTCTTATCGAGCCAGCATGTTCGACGCTCGCCCACACGCTTTCGCCAGATGAGCGACAGCGTGCCCGAGCCTACAGACACGAAAGGAATCGCAATGACTTCATTGCCCGGCGGAGCCTTCTCCGCTGGCTGATCGGCGGCTATCTGACCTGCAATCCCGAATCCCTGCGCTTTAGTGTTACGCCGTTCGGCAAGCCCGCCTTGCAGTGGCCGCACGCTGCAAGGCTCGCATTCAGTGTTTCCCACACTGACGGGATGACGCTGCTCGCTTTCGCATGGGATTGCCGTGTCGGCGTGGACGTGGAGCGACGGATTGACGGCTTAGACGTTGCGGGCATTGGACGCGGGATATTCTCTCCGATCGAGGAGGAGGCGCTTGACCCGACGCGACCCGATTCGGCTGCAACCCTGCTCAGTATCTGGACCCGAAAGGAAGCTCTGCTGAAGGCGCTCGGCATGGGTCTCTCCGGCGAGCCGAACGCCTATACGACAGAAGACGATTTGCTACTCGGCGAGGGCCGCTGGTGTGCTTCGCATAACGGCACAACCATTTCCGGCTGGACGTGTCTCGACCTCGTCCTCGGGCCGGGAGTCCGCGCAGCGCTAGCCGTGTCGCTCGAAGACGCAAGCGTCACCCTCCACCGTTGCTCGTTATCGGCCTGGGCAAACAGCTGACCAATTCGACGGCAATGCCGGATTAACGCTGGGCCTATGAGATGCGCGATCGAACAACCAGGAAGACACATCTGGATGTTTGTCTCGGAGTGCAAAATCTGCCGTGCACTTTTGCCCCATGAACGCCAACGTCATGACGGACTGGAATGGATCAAAAGCCGCGTTGACCGGCCGGTCCTGGCCGATCGCGCCAATTGAGGCACGGTTCCCAATGCTCTTCACGAAGGGGCGGGCGGCGCTGGTGGAAGTGGCGCAGCGCGCGGCGTATGAGGTCAGGCTGGAGGCAGCGGCACGGGCGTGTAGGTAGGCTGGAGAGGGTGACGCAAGACGGCGCGCACCGGCCCGCATACTTGCCTCACTTGGTGCGAGGCGTTGCGTAGGGCGTAACGAGTTCAAAGCAATCAAAAAGCGCTGCGGACTTCTTTGCCTTGAAATCAATGGCATGAACCTCGATGCATTTGTACGCGCTTTCGCCCCTTTGAAGGTAGAACGTTTCAGTTGATACCCCATTTGGAGACGAGTCGCTCGTAACCGCGGCAATGCCGTAACCACGGCCAACAAGCTCAGATAGCGACAACCCAACGCGCTGCCATTGGCTGTCAGGCGCTTGAACTGCTTGAGCGGATAGCGCGACTGTAGCGAGGAAAAAGGAAGCGATACGGAGGGTTTTCATTGTGAAGTCGCAGTTGATTCCACCGGGGATGCGGTCGTGGCGTCTTCCGTCGTGCCGAAAGCGGCGCCGCCTCAGTCGCCATCATATCCGCTGGAAACGGCAGACTCAAATCTGAGGGACCCCCGGCGTGACGAGCGCGCGGCGGCATACTGAGCTCCGGTGGGGCTCCTGCATCCGTGTAGGCGCGGCCGCCGCCGGCCGCCAGGGGGCGGCGTCCCGCAGGCCTTCCAGGACAGGTTGTACCGCAAAGAAAAGTGCCGCGATTCGGGAGGAGAATCGCGGCACTGCGGCTGATCGAGGATGGGGGCCCCTCGCCACACGCATGCCTAAAGCATAGGAGAGACACAGTAGGGTTGGTATCGGCCTTGGAGTTGAAGGGACGCTCCTATCATATTGGAGGGACTCTCCTACCCCAATGGTTTGAACCCGTCGCGCTGGGTGAGTAGGCGTCCCCGGTTACTGAGCTCGCCATCGCGCGCACCGCGCGCGGCGCCGGCTCTGCAATCATCAACTCGGGCGCGTAGGGCCGCATGAAGCTGAGCACCTCGGCGCCGGCCTCGCCCACTACAGCCCCGCGATGGCGAACTCCGGCTCATCCTTCAGCTGGATCCGCCAGCGCACGGACTTGGGCCCGCTCTCGAAATTGGGTTCATAGAACGCGCTGGCCGGTAACGGTAAGGTGCAGCCCATGGACGCGCACACCACTGGATCGTCGACAGATCCGGCGGCCGCGCCGCGCGGCCGCCTGCCTCGATGCGGGCCCCTACCCTTGACTCGATTCGACGACGTCCGGCACTTGCGCCGGCGACGCGGTTGGGGTTGCCCCGTTTCATCGGACAGATTTGCATTGGAATTTTATGTCAATGGGTTTTCTCCTTGTGATGGGGCGGT
>NZ_JBIUHC010000168.1:0-21309 GCF_044627735.1 Cupriavidus sp. CuC1
CCGGCCTTCGATCATCGCCGCGTGCTGGGTTCAGGCAACGTTGTGGTGATGTCATGATTTACGGAAAGATCAATAGGCTTGCGCGAATCATAACTCCCAATCAGGCAGCGAATGCCCGCGCAAGCCAGTTAGACTTAATTATGTCCACCCAAACCTAGTGTTTCTGCGCGTGATTGCTATTGCGATGCATGCGATTTGTCTGGGCCTTTTCATGACTCGACCCTTCCGAATTTCTCCGGTCCTCAGCACGCTGCAAACCTTTGTCGCGGTCGCTGGCAGAGGAGCCATTGGAATTCATTACGGCCTCATTGCTTGCGTGCCCTGACGCTGCCCCCCCGAAATTGCCGCCGTTGCCAAAACCACCGCCTCCCGCGCCGCCGCCACGCGCCGAAGCCGCAAAACTTATACCAATCAGCAGACTTCCAACTGCAACTACCAGTGTTCTTTTGAACATGACTTCCCCTTAGAGATATCGATGATTATCCTCATCAAGCACTATTATGCACTTAGTCGCATTAGCCCTATGTAACAAACGGTAAAGCTTTGTAAAACGTATATCCATTAATAAACATTCGAGCACATCTGGTTTGGTACTAGACGAAGGTCGAAACTCGATATCGAAAAGGCGACCCGAAAATATGTCCAACGCGCTAAGGGGTATGTGTATGTCATCATCACCGGACCCGTGTTTGGGTCTACGCCCCCCCGGGAGTGACACACGCGAAAGCCTTCCTTGGTTGCGAGGCACCTACAACTTGGCCACGTGTCGATGCGATTCAGTGGGTGACCGACACCACCTGCCCGGAAATGTCTTCCAGAATACATTTCCGGTAAACCTGTGCGACCACCGCCGCCCGAACGCCCTTAGCGGGGTCGCGCCCCATCGCTTCGAGCGTCTCCGACACCCATCCCGGGCTGACAACGTTCACGCGAATCTTACCTTGCAATTCGAGCGCCGCTGCCCGCCCAAACGCCTCGATGCCGGCGTTCACGGTACTCACTGCAGCGCCACCGAGCATCGGATGGTGCGCGAGCAGGCCACTGGTGAGCGTGACCGACCCGCCCTGGGAGATGTATGGAACCCCATACCGGACAAGGTTGACCTGCCCCATCTGCTTATTGGCCAGGCTGAATGCAAAATCATCGTCAGTCAGGGCGTCCAGCGGGGCGAATTTCGCGGTGCCTCCTACGCAGACCACGGCGTCGACCGTGCCCACTTGTTTCTACATTGCCAGAATCGACTGCATGTCGGAGATATTCACTGAGACCGCCGGAGAGCTACGACTGGCCCCTACCACGTCATGCTCTTCCGACAATAAAGCCATAATTTCTTTCCCGAGAAGCCCTGTGGCTCCAATGACCAATATGCGCATACGTCCCCCTGATAACAGATGACGGGTGGTAGTGAACGGCCCCTCAGTACCCAACTCGTTTTCAAGATGAAATAGCCTGGTGCATAGCATACGCCCTGCGCGCAAAGGCGCGCCGATTGCCGGTGCTTGGGTACCGGGCGGCAAGGAATTGACACTCACGCAGGCGGTCACCCTTCCATTCCTGCAGAACAGCCGCACCAGTGCCTGCATCCCCGCAGCATCCATCGATAAACCGAGCAGCGCGAGCACCTGCTCCTACCAAGCCTGGGGGGCAATGAGCCGTCTGCAAGCGCATGATGTGCTGTTGAATGTACCTCGGGTGCGTCTACACCCAATCAGTAGGCGACCCAAGAAGCAGCGAAGAATCGACATTGGAAGTCCCACTGCTGCTAAACGCACTGCGCCAACCTTCTGCAAATGTCGGCCGTTTCTGGATTGCTACGTAACGCGATTTTGTGGTCGGCCGCACATACTGCGATGCATCAACACCAACAACCTAAAGACGCATTCAGGCACCCCACTCCCTGCTTTTCTGCTGTTGCCATTTCACCAAACGATACGCAGGGACGCCAGTTTGTGGCGTAGAGTTAAAGTGCTTTCTCAAGATTCGGCTGCGATGCAAGGTGCGTCATGAAACGCATTGCAGCGCGGCGGTTCGCACGGTTTCCTTCGTACTAGGCAATTCTGACAATTGTTGGGCCCTATGGACCGCTACGGCAAACAAGAAACGGGGTGATGGAGGGGACATGAAAAGCACAAATGAGCAATCCCTGCGTTTTCAGGTCGAAAAATGGCTCGCGCCTGGCCCCACGACGTCGGTCCACGTAGTTGAATTCGGTCGCACCCACTCGGGCCGGCGACGCTACGTATGCGTCGAGACCACGCAACCGGCCGTTTTGCGCGCGTTGTTCTTCTTTCGGCACGATGACGGCTGCTGGCGCGTGTTTCCGCCTGCAGTCGATAGGCCGAAGATGAGCGCCGACCGTCTGGCCTTGTGAGCGGTCATTGCCAGCTCGTGCCAAACAGACCACGCAGCAAACGCGGCGCCTACACACAATTCTGCGCGGGACCTGAGCATCACCACTCCGTATGCGATGCGAGTTGCGAGTGCAGACGCTGTTGTGACGCCGTCGGCGCGCGCCTTTTCACATGAGGCCCAAGCGGCCAACATACTAACGTCGAGCAGCATCAAGATTAACCCGCAATTCCTTCGATATTAGCCTTTTGGTGCACTTGTTTGACACCAAATCGACATGTGTGGATTGCGGTCAATGCGTGGGCGGCATCTGCTACGCCCTCTCCGTGCAACCGGAAACTCGACTCATTATGAGGGCGCAAGCGTGCCCGCGCGAGAAACAGTTGACTTCCGAGCAATCGCCCCTAGAATGAATTTTTGCCGCAACGCAGCAATGATTTTCACCGGGACGGTGCATTATTCGTGTCCTGATTCAGAGTTTCCCTCGAACACTCGCAGTCTCACCTATGGAGCAGTGATGAGCACTGGTATCCCCGAACAATCCATCTCCGCGCAGAAAGCAGGCGTGGAAAGGCTCCTTGGTTTGGCGACCATAGCCTTCGAAGGTATCGAAAAGCTGGCTGAGCTAAATTTGCAAGCAGTCAAATCAACCTTTGCCGAAAATCAGGGAATCCTGAGCAAGACGCTTTCCGCCAACAACCAGCAAGAGTGGGTTGACCTGCCTGTGCACCTGACGCAGCCCATAGCAGAAAAGGCGGCGTGGTACAGCCGGCAGGTCTCCGAAATCCTGTCGAGCATGCAAGGCGAATTCTCGACGGCCGCCCAAGCGCACCTCCAGCAATGTCAGCGCGATGCGCAGGAGTTATTCGAAAATCTCGCGAAGAACGCGCCCACGGGGAGCGAATCTTTTCTAGCAGCATGGCAATCGGCCTCTTCGACGCCCGCCGGCGCGTCCGACGAAACGGCCAAGAAAACCACAAAGCAGTTGGCCCACGACAAAGGTGCTGGCCCTGCCCTATAGGATTTCCTAGCGCGCACGCGCAGCCCCGGAATTTTCTTGTGCGAACTTCGGTTCGCTTTTTTTTGCCGAGGGGAGCCGATATGCGTAAATCTATGTTGAAACGTTGCAGGACTTCATTGCAGAGGCGCGCATTCAAGGACCATGTGCCACTGTTTGTCGCGAAGCGAGTCAAGGGTGCGTTACGCCACCACGCTAGCAGAAACGTCAAGCGCACAAATGAACGCAGAACACCCCAGGACGTCGCCTCACCACGGGAATACCATGGGGTGCTCCCAGGACTGCCAAAGTAACGGCCGGACGTACGCCTCAGTTGCTCAACGCGGAAATGCTCAATGCTTTGCCCTGCGTTCGCGGCTCTTTGCAGCCAGTCGGGTAGCGACCCGTTGCCGTCCCAGCTTTGCCCCGCCGCGTTCCGATAAAGAACCGGCCCATTGGCAGCAGCACGCTGGAAGCAACCTGTTGCTTCCAAAGCGGCAAGCGATATTCCATGCCGTGCCATTTGCATGCGAACCCATAGGATTGCTGTTGCTTTGTCACGACCGTTGAAACCAGATGGACTGAAGCTGGCGTCTTGAAAGAGGGGTTCTGGGCTGACCCTTGCGTCGAGCGACGACAAGGGGTGTTTCGGCTTCAAATTGGGTCGACTCATAATCAGAATAATACCGCAAGCTTACTGAACTATTTCGTATCGTGGGCGGAGACTGCAGTAGAACCTCTGCCGCCATTACTACAGGGACGACGACGGGCTCACCACCTAGCTCCAGCTTGCAAAGGCCCCGCTCCGTTGCCGCCGTTTTGGTATGCATAGAATTGCCCACCATAGTTCACCTTGTCGTATCGACGGTGAATGGCAACCCCGCTGCAACCGGTATGCCCAAGGACAGGGTCCCGTAGTCCAATGGGTAGCTGCCAAATCGGCTACCGAGAGCTGCCTAGAGCGTCACCGAACCGTAATCCGTTGCTGAGATACTTGATTCTGAGGATGCCTACGCCGATGCCCCCGACGAACGGTCACAGATGAGAGAACCAACACATGACGGCACCCGCTCTAACCTCGCATAGGGGATACCTGCTCAAAGCCAGCGCAGTCCCGGCGCAAGGCGGTCTCCATGCCGCCGAGCTTGTCATCGAGAAGCTTGGCGGCCCGCCGCGCACCTTCTCAACTCTCGACTATTTTTTCGACAGAGAGCACGCGTTGAGTTATGCGAGTTCTTGGGGGCGCATCTGGGTCGACATGAACTCCTGAGACGGGGAATTTTCCGGAGCGAGTAATCCTCGACAGCTACCGTTCAAACTCTCTCCTCCCGCCTGGATGTACAAGAGACCCCTCTTGACTCTCAGGTGGAAATAGCCGCCGTGCCCCAAGCCTCTGGAAGCCGCTCCGCCGCGACGGCCGTCCTCGATAGATGCCACGACAGCAAGCCACCACTTTGCTCACAACGGTGCGGCAATGGTACCGAGCGCTGTAAATGGTAGGTTGAAACGTACTATCGCGCCTGAATCCCATCGCACTGGGCAGCAGTGCCATGGAACCGTTCCACTTAGCGGCCGGCAGCGATTCCATAGAATGAGCCCGACCGGGGATTCGACACGATATAAGAATTCCGTCGAGCCCAATTCAGCGCTGCTTTGAATACCTCGGACTCTCGCTGACTCCAATCACTTCTCATTAGGGGAACGGCGTCCTGTGCTGTCTTGGCGTACACGGCCGCTTGGTGCAGAGGCTCGCGGCTCCGCTTTCCTAGGATAGTAAATGTACGAATCATTACGTGCATATCATTCGAAACTGCAGAGTTGCTTGATGAGCGATTATGTCGGCATCCAGATGACATTACTGTGACGGCCATCTCCTAGCTCGCGCTTTGCGTGAACGATTGACATGGAAAAGAGTTGGCCGGGTTCGCCGATGACTAAGCTGTCGCCGCACTGCTTCGCCACTTGGCTTCCAACTCAAAACTCTGTTCGCGCGCCTTGGAAGGCGAAGGATTTGCAAGTTCGCTTGCAACCAGAAATCGAACGCCGGCGCCGACTTCTGACCACTTTTCTCTGGTGTATACCGACGCCCCTCCGGCGACTTGTCACACTGGTCGGCGCCGCCTACGATTCGGCCGCTTTCGCGGTCAACTTCGGACCAGCCCTCCCCAAGGTACTCAGCACGGCGCAAAGCTGGCGGCGCTCAGTTGTCTTCGAACAGATAGCGTCATTTCCTGGCCGCTTAACCAGCGCCGCTGCTGTCGGCATCACGGTGCTCGTTAGTCGCAACCGGGCTTCAATCGAGTCGACGGCACATGTAATGCGTCCTCGCACCAAAGCGTCGAAGGAATTCCTTCGACAGCTGCATTCCTGAGGCATGTCGTCCAAGGCGGTGAGAAAAAAACCGAAGCGGGCGAAGAACGTGGGATGGTCGGACGTGAGCACTGTAGCCCTGGTGCAGTCATCGGCACGGGCACGCATCAAGATGGCCCCGATAAGATGGCTGGCTACCTGGTGGCCTTGGTACTCATGTAGTACCGCAACGGCCTGGATGATGACCGTCTCGCCATACTTCTCGCCGCAGGCGCAGCCGATGACCTTCTCACCTAGGACGCTCAGACTGCAGAGACGGGCCGAGGGGTCTACGTCGCTGCCAGGCAAGCCGTAGGAAAGGAACACCTGCGAGATATGAGTGGCACCATTTCAAACATAGTGCCTGCCTACGCGATTCCGTGCCCCGTGCCTAGCGCCAAGCAACATCGAGCGACTTAATTCTGATGTGAATCTTTTTAATTTCACATGAGGCAGTCGCGCAAATTCCTGGGTCCATCACAAACATGGTTGTTGACTTCCGTTCGTTCGGCATGAGTGGGGGGGCTGTATCAGACTCCACCCGACATTATGACGGAGTTACCCCTTGACGCAGCGGGGCTTGCGCGGTATGGAGGGTTTGTTTGTCGCGTGCTTGTTCCAGAATCACATTCCCTCGAGGGCGAGGGAATGTGAATACGTGTGGGCCCATCCTCAAGGGACTTTGGAATCGAGTTCCGGACGCATCACCACGCTTTCCTGCGCCGTAGGCTCATTGCGCGCGACAACGAAGACGGCGGCTGTCGGGCTACGGTTGGCGGCGACGTGCGGAACGCCCGCAGGCGTGAAGACATAATCGCCGGGGTGCGCCACTTGCCGGTCTTCAAGTTCATCTCCGGTATACAGCTCGATTTCGTCGCCGCTAACCATGTAGTGCGCCGAATCGTGGCGTTCATGGATGTGGGCCTTCGTCCCGCCTCCGGGCGGGATGGTCACGATACCGAGGAACAGGACTTCGGAGCCGACAGTCTCCTTGCTGATACCAGGGGCATAAACGGACCCTTGCTGGGACGTGTAGCTTGCAGCACTAGGCACGACACAGCCGACTTTCGCCTTGGGTAATCTCTCCATTTCGCATCTCCAGTAATCGACTCGCTTGTGTCCGCGTCCGAATACTGCGCCCCGGGATACTCGATGAGCTGAACACCTCTGCCCTTGGCATGCAGTCGCTCGACGTACGCGCGACAGGCGGCAACCGGGACGTAATTGTCCGCACTGGCGTGAAATATGCGCACCGGCACGGCGGCGAGTTCCTCGTCGTCCCGGTAGGCGATGTTGCAACTCGGCTAAAAGCCAACGTACGCAGCGAACTCGCGCCCGGACGCCGGGCCATGCGACGCGAGCATGCGCAAAATTTCTCGGTGGCTCTCATCGCGGTGTCCTCCGAAGCATGTGTTCAGGTCTGACAATTCGGCGACGGTAGTGCTGGACCGGTCAACCTGCAGGCCAAGCAATAGCCGCGCCAACCGGCTCCGGCCTTGGCTGGTGTCGAAAATTGAGCGCCACTAGTCCATGAAAGACCTGCCTCTGTTTCAGCGTCGATACAACCCGACGGAACCAGCGCGGAATGGTGAAGGCGGATGCCTCGGCTATTTCGGCCCGCGTCGTCGTCGTGATAATGGTCCCGCCGCTGCGGGCAAGGCCATAGGGACACGGCATGGAGCTAGGGCTCAATCCAAGCCTGTAGCTAGGTCCTCCTGAGGTTCTAGTCGGAGACATGTTTGCCCAGCAGAATTGGGCAATGTTTTATGTCCCATGGTCGCTACAGTGCGAACACAAGGTCGGGACTGAGCCGTTGCTCGAGCTCCTTCAAACGCTTGGCTACCCAAGACAGGAACCGGCGTCCTGGGCATATGCACTGTTATCACCGTCCAGCGCTCGCACTGCGCGCCGAGCACTTCCGCAAAAGAGGTTTCCATCAAATCTTGGGTTGCGCCCTGGGCGTACGCGCTGACTACCACTGCCGTCAACAGCAACTTCAGAAGCGATTTAGGGTTCATTGCGCCTCCCGGTCGTAGACTGGTCGTCGACCGTTGTGCGCTACATTTCTGCAGGCCGACTTTGTCACAATCAGATAGGGGCGCGCGTGAGCGGCTCATAGAACCCTCCTTGTCGTCTGCCCCGGCAACATTGCGGAACAGAAACGAGGTGGGCTCGAGCTGCTTGGCCGCCGGCGCTTGGCTCTCAACTCCGGCCGAGCACACGAGCCATGAGCCCGCTATTCCTTCTCCAGCCAGTAAACGCCTTCATTCTTCGTCTCAACGAAGCCTCGAGGGGTCCGCAATGGAGGAACTGTGGAGTGTGCCGCGCATCCCGCGAAACTTTCCTGAGCCGCCGGTAAGAGTTGTGTTCCCCAATACCGTTCGCCGCCCGGTAGCTTCGCCAACCGTTCCTTGTGAGGTGCCCTCATACCTGCCGTATATCCGGTCGCCATTCTCCATGAAGTACAGGACATAGGCCGAGACGCGGCCATCGGCACCAACGTAGTCGGACTGACCACGCGTTATTGAATTCTTGACCCGCACGCCAAGAAATACCGGCGGGTCCTTGGGGTACGTACTTTGAATTTCGAAGAGGCGAATCTGATGTCCGGGGACGTCGCCTATGTCAATCGCAAGCTGCTGCGTGTACTTGGAATTCTCAGCAGGCGTCTGATAAGTAACCATACTCCTTTGTTGCCAAGGTGCCTGTGCCCATCCAACGGAAGGCTCCAATAGCATCATGACAGCCGCTGTCATGGAAACTACGTATGCCCGGGAATGGGAACGAATCGATAGCGTCATAAAACCGTCCCTTCTCATCAACCCAGTTTGCAATGTTGCGGAACTGAAACAACTTTAGCGTGAGCTGTCTGACCCATTTTTTGCCAGGACCTTGCTACCAACCTTCGACGCTTGCTCAGCACCCTTTAGATTCAGCCTTATCTTTTGTCACATAAATCTGATGTCTCAATGCCAATATAGCGGTAGGCAACGGAAGTATGTGGCAATTTTCAAGTTTAAATATACTTTAAACTGATATGAATAACTCTTGTCACATGTCTGTAACGGATTGCTCGACAAAGCAAGCAGCAATTCAGCCCCGATGCATGAACCATTTGTCGCGTGGCGCCAGTGTCAGCAAGCGATACGGGTCCAGCTCCATTCCTTTGATGCAGTCTTCGCCGTATCGCAGGTGAAACCTTTTCGGGCTTCAGCAGCTTGTCCGATTCCACACGGCTCACACTTCCATTATGTAATCAGGGCTATATGCAAGTGTGGCACGACTCTCGCTAGACCACGTGGTCACCCGGGTTCCCCTGGATGACATCTGCACGGACGATTTGTCGGTACTATTGCGCCGGCCTCAATAAACGGGCATTCAAGCGTTTCTGCGACACCAACGCATTTGTGTCAGCGTGGTTACGTCTCCTCTTTAAGCCAAGTGGCGGTCGCGGTAATGTGATGACGTCCGATATCCAATGGATAAGGAGGTCTGAAATGATTGCACGCTCTTTCTTGTCGCCTCGCCGTGGCCTGTCCAAGGCAGCAGCTCGAACCCTCGCTGCTACATGTGTCGCCGCCCTCAGTGTTGCCGCTGGTCCTATGGCGTTCGCTCAAGGCGCGAACTCGGCGGTCTTTCCGCCGGGTAGTACAATTTCGGGACTGACGTATGGAAAAGGGATTGCAGCGTGGTGGTACGGCATATGGTCTGTAGTGTGGTGGCAATGGCTGTTGGCAATACCGACTGGGCCTGGCACAGACCAAAACCCCTTGAACGATTCAACGGGTCTGTACTGCAGCGCCAATCAGTCCGGACCAGTGTGGTTTCTGGCGGGGACGGTGGCCAATGGTCGGCCTGTCACGCGAAATTGCCTGATTCCATCAACAATGCCAGTTTTCCTTCCATTGGCTATGGTCAAATGCTCAACGTTGGACGTTCCCCCATTTCGTTGCACGGATGCGACTTCCTGCCGAAGTTGCGCCACAACTATGGTTGATGGGATTAACCCCAGTTCTCTAACCGTCTCAATTGACGACATGCAGATAAAGGATGGGATTGAAGCTTATCGCTCCATATCGCCATTCTTCGGCTTCACGGTGCCTAGACAAAATATCCTAAACTCGCCCGCAGGCTCCGGTATGGCGGTCACTGCCGGATACTGGCTTATGCTCAAGCCCATGTCGCCAGGCCATCATACAATCCACATTGAGGGACAAGATGTACGCGGGCTCAACGTAGGCGTTGCGGAGAACGTGACATATAAAATTGACGTAGCGCCGTGAAGAGACTCCCTTCGACTGACCTCGAGATTGACACAATGGTTCGGTAGCTCGCAGACAGTCCTCTTAGTTCTCTTCGTTGACACATGTCACCGACCTTGAGTCGAAGACGACCTTGTCTTTCGTCGCCCCGGTCTGCGGCTGCATCGCGGAGGCTGGCACGCCAGTCTGCAACGCAGCGTGTCACGTGGGCAGTTGTTCTAGCCGACTTTGAATCGCGTCTAGGCAAGTCATCAGTCGTTCTCCGGCCGCTGTCTCGCGTGGAAGGTAAGGCAGTGCCATCCGGCCATTCGGCCAGCCCCGCTCCTTGTTTTGTCCTGCCAGAACTCGCTGGCATTGCGCGGCCCTGCAAAAACACGCAACAGGGCATTTCACGCCGCAGCCGGCCGGATGTCCGCCCTCACGGCGCGACTGGCCTCCCCCTACTTCCGCCAGATTTCCTACCTCGCCGCTTTCGCAGAGCTAAGTGCGGATGCCCGTGTTCATACTTATCGCCGAAGCACACCTCCCACCCTGTCGGGAGAAAAACCTTCCTCCTTGAAGTGGGTCACCGTTGGCTGCTGAAGTACACGCAGATACACACGCAGCTTTCCTTGAGCAATCTCTTGCAAGAGTGTACTTGGCTTCACCACCGGAATTGAGGAGCAATCTTTACTTTCCCCTCGATACCAAAAAGCGGACATGAAGTTACATTTTAATGTCGAGATGGGGAAACGAGCTCATCGCAAATATCCGCGAGTCATAAGCGATATAACGGGACAATTGGTTTGTGCTATGCACAAATCGATGGAGAAATCCTATACTCAAGACAACTTTTTCTGGCCCGGGGGAACGAATAATCACCTAAAAAAGGAGGTGACCCATGCTGAAGAAGGTCCTGTTACTTACGGTGGCAGTTACTGCACTTGGCGCTGTGGCAGCGTACGGGGGCAACGGCAAGCGGGATATCTACACGGACGGTGCCAGCACGCAGGGGCCGCGCGACCCATATACCGATGGAGGGAAAGCTACAAAGTTTGACGTCTACACCGATGGTGCAAGAGCTACGGACAAGCGCGATGTGTTTACCGACGGTGCGAAAGTTACGGACAGACGTGACGTATTCTCCGATGGCGCACATATGTGAGACGGTAGCGAATAGCCCACTGCAATTCAATAATTAGGCGAGGTGGATACCTCAAGTGCACCACCACCGCCTGTCGGCTCCTCCCAGGGTTACTCTTGCGAGGAGATTCTTTTTGTACGAGAGCACTTCGCTACGTGGTACACAAAGACATCGAGGCGACCACCCAGTCGTCGATTCCAACAAAAGTCTCCCACACCCGGCACATCCAGGCCGCTATAGATGTCAGGGCCCCTGCGCGGTTGACTTGCCCTGACTTAGCTTGTGGGGACTCAATTGACATCGGATTCCGCCGACCCAATTTGCTTATTGCATGCAAATTTCCTAGCCTACACAGAGCAGGCGAGCCTTCCGCGCACTCTTGAGAGGATGTCCCATGCCAATAATCAGAAGTCGAAATGCGTGTCTGCGTAGACTATTTCCGCTCTTGCTTTTCGTCTTGGCGGCAACCCTATCCAATATCGGCAACGCTCAAATTGCGCGAATGGAAGTTCTCCCATTCCTGTCAACCACTCTGACGGACCAAGATTTTTTGGTTGGCCGCAAGGACGGCAACCAGGTGACAGTTGCCGGCGAACTCCGCATTCCGCGCGCGGGAAATGACAAGTTGCCGGCAGTCGTCCTGCTCCACGGCTCAGGCGGAATTAACAGCTATGTCACCGACTGGGAGCAGGATTTTCTTGCGATGGGCGTCGCCACATTTGTCGTCGACAGCTACTCCACCAGAGGCATCGTCAGCACGCTCAACGACCAGTCGCAACTTGGCCGACTAGCACAAACGGAGGATGCATACCGAGCACTTGAACTCCTGGAGAAGCATCCTCGCATCGACCCGACAAGAGTGATGCTCGTGGGATTCTCGCGAGGCGGACAGGCGGCGCTCTACGCGAGTATGAAGCGGTTTCAAAGCATGCATGGGCCGGCATCAGGCCGCGAGTTCGCCGCATATATTGCCTTCTATCCAAGTTGCAACACTGCATACAGGGATGATGACAACATCACCGCCCATCCCGTTCGGATATTTCATGGGAGCTCCGACGACTATTCGCTCATCACGGCATGCCGCGCATACGCCGACCGGGTTGCGGCGAAGGGGAAAGATATCCGACTGACCGAATATCCTGGAGCGCAACATTCGTTCGATGGGCAGGCATTTAAGCCATCGATGAAGCTACCCCAGGCGCAGACGACCCGCAATTGCCAGCTGGAGGAAATTGAGAACGGGCGGATTCTCAACTCCAGAACAAAACAGACCTTTACCTACAGGGACCCCTGCGTCGAACTCGGCCCGACACTCGCCTATAACCAAGAAGCTTCAATGAGGGCTCGCGCGGCAGTCAAAGAGCTTGTTGAGACCGTACTCAAACCATAGCTGCGGTTGGATGTCTAAATTTTAGGCCGATACAGATACAGCCCCCGATTGAACTGAGTGCCAAGTCTGACATCCAAACTGCCGAGCTTAACGAACGACCCGCGCTCGCCAACCAAGGCCAACCGTTCACGCTGCAATCACGTACTATCCTCGTTTCTGACCCAACCCGCTGCCCTCACCACGCGCCGCCACAGTCTTTCCGCTAGCAGCAAAGACGATTTTTGCCTCGGTAGCACCGAGGCTCCCGCTACCGTACGTCGCGCGGCCACGGAGGCGCTTTGGTGGCCATGACTGCATGATGGACTGCGGCGACCAGGAGCTCGAATACAAGCTCCACGTGCCTCTTGCGCTAGCAAGCCACGAAGAGTGCCATGTACACGCTATTGAAATACGAGCGTGAACGGCGTTTGTCCATTGACTGCGAATCCTGTTATCGTGAGAGACACAAAACTGATGTTACCGCTTGTGTCGACCCGGAAAGTGGTTTTCCCTTCGGCAGTCTTGTTGTTGCTGTTGTCGAAATCGCTGTCGATGAAGGTAACGAGCAGGCTATTCGCCCCATCCGCAGCCACGGCATACGAAAGTGTCACCGTACCTGTCTTCGTCGCTTGCGTACTGTTGGAAAACATCGTGCCGGTTGCAAGCATAGCGGCGTCTCCAGCCTTGACAGATGCCGGATAGTTGTAATTTCCGAAGACGATGTAAGGATTGCCTTGGTCATCAACGACCACAGCAAAGGTACTAGGATTTCTGTAGAAAATTCTCGACGCCGACAAAGGAGCAGAATTGCCATTCGCGACAACTGTACCCGTCACGGTTTCCGTTGTCTTTAGGACGGCGACTCCGTTCAAGGTAGCGGCAACGGCCGGCGCATCCGTAAGCGTCCCTGAGCCTGTTACTGTCGTATTTCCGGATGAACCAGAGATTGAAAACTTAACGGTAATACCGTTATTCACCAGATTTGCGACAGCCGTGAGAAGAGGTACGGACAGAGTTTGAGTGGTCGCACTGCTGCCACCACCATCTCCACCACCACCGCAACTGCCAAGAAAGAAGGCAAACGCCAGTGTCAACAAGGATTTCTTAAGCATCGCAGACTCCTGCCAGAAGTGACCCATATTTGAAACTTGTTCTTGGGCGTGGCTCTGCTGAAATGAAATCCTCTACACCAACGGCAAGCTTCACGTTCCCCGCCCTACCTGATTGGGGCCAGCCGGACGGCATCACCGGCCCTTGAGGGGGCGCCATTCACTGAAGCAAAAGACACACCAAGCTCACCAGTCCATTGATTATTCTAAAGTTTCGTCAAATGACAATTTTAAGGGAGCATAGGAATTAATCAGACCGTTCCACTTTTGAAACACCAATCGAAGCCGTGCTCGGAGTGTCAGTGTAGGCCCCATGGCCAAGGTGCCTTGGGGACTGAAACCTAGATAGCACGCGCAAAAAAAGAACCCGCATCGCCAGGAGGTGGCTATACGGGTGGTAGCAGGACTACATCGCCAGTCCATGGTGAATTAAGAGTTTTTAATATGAGAATGAAACAGATTTTTTCCGCATATCTCTTGGGCATTGTGGTCATCACCAAGGATGGCATGGTTAGCGGCCGACATGCTGGCGTCACGCAGCATCAAGGTTAACCCGCAACCACCGCAATATCAGCCCCTTGCAGCACTTGCTTGACACCAAATCGACATGTGGATTGTGTCCAATGCGCGGGCGGCTTCTGCAGCGTCATCTGCGAGTTCACCGTCGCTGCCGGCTAGAGCACTCTTGGGCAGGCTACCGCCCATTGCCGCAAGAAAAAAGAACGCCCGCTCGCGAGACAGTGCCAAGCGAAACCAGGCATAGCAAAATTTGCAGGTCAAGCATCAAGCTCTCGTTTCTCCCGTGACCACGAACGACGCGTCGCTACCCGGCGCTCGCAGTGGGAGAAGGACTCGCTGGACTGTCTCGTCTGGCATCGAGGCCCTGCGCCACGAAGCGGCAAGGCTGCGGGCAACTGCTCAGGCAAAGATGACCCTAACCCCATGGCATTTCCAGTGGTAAACCCTAGACCACCTTGGCTACAGTGCGTTTCCTCGGATATGCTGGCGGACCGAATGACTGTGCTGCAATCGGCGGCAAGAAGATTAACCTTGAGCAGCAAATCCGGATTGGAAATTTGATTTCTGCATGCAGTTTGCATGCGCGTTGCTTCGAGGATGAAATGGCGACTGGCATTGTGAAGTTTAACAACGAAAAGGGCTTTGGATTCATTACGCCGGACGGCGGTGGCGCGGACTTGTTTGCCCACCACACGGAAATCCAGGGCACTGGATACCGGTCCCTGGATGAGGGCGCCAAGGTCGAATTCGACGCAAGGCAAGGCCCCAAAGGGTTGCAAGCCTCCCAGATTCGCAAGCTGTAGTCGCCGTTGCACCTAGGAAGTTGAGATGGAAGAAAGGCCCTTCGCAGTGACGAGGGGTTTTTTTATTTCCAGCAACACTCGGCCGCTTCAGCGCATCCACACGTGTCAGCAGCCAACTGCAACCAATACGCCAATCGCGGCTCCGCGAATAATCTCCGAACAACGTCGCGGCAGGCCCTTCCCCGGCCGTCAAGACCCGTACAACCCAATACTCGGGACGGGCCCTATTAATCACAATGAAGGCCTGGGCCAAACTGACCTTGACATGGACGTTCGCGACGCCGCCATGACCACGGCGGCTTGTTGACGCTAGCGAGATGGCACGCAAATTGCGGGGCCCAGGTAAGGGAATCCGGTCTCATTAGGGAGAATCGTCGTGCTGACAGTCATGGTGCTGCTGGTACTTGCGCTCGTCGTGCGCGCCCTATACCTGCATCTGCACCTCGCGCGCGCCGAACTGGTTCGACGCGAGGAGAAAGGGATGCTCTCCTATGAGGTCCGGCGGCGTGTTGGCATGGAGGCGCTTCCCTCACATGTTTCTGAGTATCCCGTCCCCAGAGAGGTGCGTATTCGCGTCATCAGGTTCACCGTCATGGTGCTATGGCGCAAGGAGTATCACATTGCCCTGCCTGCCGGCGCCTGCACGCACCTTGGAGATATCTCCGTCGACGAAACTGATGAGCGCTTCCCTGCTTGGGTGCAACACCGCCCGTCCTAAGTAGCGGGGCGCCTCGCTCCTCGCCGCAAATGGCGGCGCGCCCTCGGATTGCCCATGCTGACGCCTTACTCCTCCTTCGACGCGGAAATGCTCAAAGCTTTCCCCTGCCGTCACTGCTCTTCGCCGCCAGCCGCGTAACCAATCTGGTCCCCCGCACGTCGGCTTTTCGTATTGGTGGCGCGTCGCGCTACTTCGCAGCACCGACCATGTAGTCCACGGCGGCTTCCACCTCGTCATCCGAGACACCGCCACGTCCGTAGGATGCCCGAATTTTATCGCCGACCGACCGGACGGAATGCAACAAGTTGAAGTCCGCAAGTCGCCTTCACCGCGTCAAAATAACTCTCAAGTTAGATTTGCAAGCCGGCACAGCCTGGTCACTCTGGGGGTTCCAGACAGCAGCATTTGACAACAACCAACGGCTGCGCGATGGGATTCGTTGCAACGGTAGGCAATATTGAAGGGTCGCGGCGGGCGGCGTCCTGGAGCCCCGTTGGATATTGACGGAGACCCGCAATGGCCAACCTACGCTCCGCTCGACCGCTCAACCCAAATTGGGTTCTGTACTTCCTTAGCTGGTAGCGTGCGGCCTCGCCATCAACGGTCTGGCAGAAGTCAGCGGCGGCGCTGCCGGTTGGTTAGGCGGGTGGTCACAATGACATCGTCGCCAGTACATATTGACTTTGAATTTTTTTACGTCAGAATTAAGTAAAACTTTGGACAAGATGGACCTGCCTCTGCGCTTGCAAACGAATTCGAGCAAGCCGCACGCAGTGACGACGGTCCTGCCATTGTTCAAAGTGGACAGACGACATTGAGTTGAATTCAATAGCATGCAGTATTAGACCGGTGACCCATACGTCGGACGATGTGAGTGGAGACAGGAATGACGACAGCCCGAGCTGGAACCAGAGGAGAAGCCGTTAGGCTATTGGCGGCAGAAGGGATAGCACGAGTCGAGCTGGATTACGAGGCAGGTTGGCAGGATGCGATTGAACTCGGACGTTTGGGCCAGAAGGCTGGCATCTGCGTGGAGTATCGCGGGCACGAGAGCATCGCAGTGAGGTCCCACACTGCACTTATCGCGGGCCTCATTCGACCAAAGGTCTCCGTCAGACAACGAAATCTTTACTGTCAGTTCGCATTGACCGAACTGACAGCCAAGGAATTGGCGACCTTGGAGACAAAGGCAATGAAGCTTGGAGACTACATCCTGGCTGGGCATCTACTGCGGGAGGTCGATACAGTTTGGGCCTGAGTAGGCTCCGCTTGAGCGGGGCTTCCGTATCGACAACTTGCGCGCCCAGTTCTTGGCGCTACTTGTCCTGCCTCAAGGCAGTCAAATCTGTTCAGCAGCGCCACAGGGAGAGGCCATAGCGTCCGAGTGCTTCACGGCTGCACTTTTGGTTGTCGTGACCTGGCTTTCCCGCTATATTCCTTGGCAACGTGACCCATAGACGAGGTTCCCCTGTGACCGTCCATGTTGCGCACAATCGAGCCAATGCACTTGAGCAAATAACGTCACAGGTTGCTGGCACGGTTGACCTGGACTATGAGGCCGGCTGGGAAGATGCCCTCGAACTTGGAAGGCTTGGGCAAAAGTACGGCGTCGCCGTTCAGTTCAGGACCCTTGAACATATCGTCGTGCGCACTCCAGAAGCCCTGGCTCAGGGACTGCGAGCACCGAAGAATACCTTCAGGCAGCGGCACCTCTATTGCCTTTTCGACCTAACCTTGATAACCGATGCGCTCCTGACGGAGCTGGAGGCACGTGCAATCGAGCATGGTGATTACATTCTGGCTGGTCACCTGATGAAGGAATCTACGCTCACCTGGGAATGACCAGAAAGCTCTGCTGAACCCTCCACCAATAGGACGACCACCCCCAGGCACTCACGGCCTTCGGGCAGCCTTGACCCAGCATCAGGAAGTCTCGCGCTCGCGTGTATTGTGAAACAATCATCCGGCGGCATCCAATTCGGCACTCTCGGCACGCCTATTCGTCCTCCTGGGAACGATAAGCGAAGCTCCAACGACCAGTACCGTGCGGCCGCCGCCTTCAAGCGATGGCTGCAATTGAATCCTGCGCGCAAAAAAGAAGCCCCGACTGCCGTCGAATGGTAGTCGGGGTTTTGTCCAGGGCAGCACCCCACCGATGGCAACTTGCCCTGCTACGGCTTCGTAGTTTCCTTGCCCATCTCATCCTTGCCCATGCCCCCCTTCTTTTCGTGGCTCTTCTTCATGTGACTCTTACTCATTTTGTCCTTCCCCATGTCCTCCTTCCCCATCTTGTCCTTCCCCATGGTTTCTGTTGTCGTGCTGCTGCTCTTACCCATGGCATCCTTGCCCATCTCGTCCTTCTTCATTGTGTCCTGGGCAAATGCATAGCTAGCAAGCAGGACGGTAGCCGACATCAGCGCGGCAAAGAGCTTGTTCATGATGTTCTCCTTTGACAGATAGGTAGCAAAGCCGGCGGCATGCCGGCCAATCTCTGGCGGACCATCAGGAGCCGCCAAACCAGTTGTATCCCTGGTCTTCCCAGTATTCGCCGCAATACTTCTTGGCGACGAGCATGGCAACAATATGCTTTGGGCGTCGCCGTCCTCTCTAACTATGGATTGGTCCTGCATCCAACGTGGAGACCGCGCCTACCACAAACAGTAGTAGACAATCGCCAACTTTGTAGCCTCATCCTTGGCTTGGCAGGGATTGCCCAACCGGCTGCAGGCGACCCCCACGGCTTCAGTATCGCTTCATCGGTCAGTTTCCGTCACGGCAACGCGGTCGGCCGCGTCTGCTGTGCCTTTACGTCACTCTCTTGCTTATCGAAGGGCTCGCGGCTGGCCCGTTCATCAGCAGCAGACACCCGTCAGCGGAGACCATCTCTGATGCTCCACTCAGTCCCGAACTGTGCGGAACATCAGTTCACTGCAGGTGCTGCCCACCGTTGATGGCAATGTTTGCGCCGGTCAAGAAGGCTGCTTCGCGGGAACACAAATATGCGACCAGCGCAGCGACCTCCCCGGGCTCGGCCAACTGGGATGTGTGGAATAACTTTGGTGTCCAGAATCTCCTGAGGTACAGCCATCACCATCTTGGTGGCGATGAATCCAGGCGAAACCGTGTTGACGGTTACCCCACTCTTGGCGACCTCGAGCGCCAACGACTTCGTGAAACCATGCATGCCTGCCTTGGCTGCGGCGTAGTTGGTTTGTCCAAAGCCGCCTTTGGAGCCGATGATGGATGACACATTGATGACGCGTCCCCAGCCCCGCTTGACCATGTCATCGCATACCGACTTCGTCATATTGAAGACCGAATCGAGATTGGTCCGCATAACCGCATCCCAATCGACCTTCTCCATCTTCTTGAAGCTCGTATCACGCGTAATCCCGGCGTTATTGACCAGGATGTCGACTGGGCCTATCTCCGTTCGAATCTTCTCAACACACTGCTTGCACGATTCGTGGTCGGCAACGTCGACGGGATAAGCTGAGAAATGATGCCCTTCCTTCGCCATCCGCTCCAACCAACCTGCGACGCCAGCATTGCTAGGCGAATGCGTCACAACTACCGTACAGCCTGCGTCCTGTAGCTTGGTACTGATGGCCTCGCCCAATCCACCCATACCTCCCGTTACTACGGCAATCTTCTTCGTCATCACTCTCGTCCTCAGTGCGCTTGCCGTCGTCGGACCTAAGATTCAGCCCGCAGCGCCGTTGGCCGGTCGACAGCATGTCTCGAGACCTGCTTGCTCCGCAGCACCGTGCCCGTCCGGGACTGCGGAGTCCATAGTGAGTTAATGCTTAGCTGCCCGGGATGTCTGCGCCGCACGATGCTGCACGACCTTAGAAGTCGCAACTGCAGCGTCATTAAAACTGCTCTCGGCGACTTGCACCGCTTGCTTGGCCGTCGACTGCATGGTTTCGTACAGCGTATGGCTTGCATCGATTGCAGATTGCACGGCAGCGAACATAGCACCGGGGCCCTCGGGCCCAGCGCTCCCCACGCTTTCCATGAAGTTCTGCACTCCACGTTTGTTGGCCTCGTACTGCGCTTCGGCGACCTTGTCGAACTCGGCCCGTGTAGCGGCTACGATTTCGAGCAAATGACGGCGATACGACAAAGCGTTTTCGGCCACCGGTTGCAATAATTCGATTTGCAACGCCATCAATTCCTGTGGGTCCTTGACTGACAAGGCCTTCTGCATACCTTCCCTTGTCTCCGTCAGCGTCGACCGCATGGTTTGAAGATTCAGCTCGCACAGTCGCTCAAAGCCTTCAAAGGCCTTGCTCGTCAGACCTACCAAGATTTCAAGGCTCGCCTTCTGCGCATCCACAATTTGCTCTTGGGAAAACTGATTCATCTTGCAGCTCCTTAGTGCGACCCAAGCCCTGTGCCATCCGATGACAGCACAATTGAGACGGAGTCCGGTGAAACGGTTGTTGCGGTGTGGCGGGTCTTGCGAAGCATCTCGGATGGGATGTGACGCGCTTGTCGGAGATGCCTGCTGGTGTCACCGCGCGCTCAAGCTCCGAAGCTTTTCGAGGGTGACGAATTGGTTTGCCGGCAGCGCCTCGATATCCGCGAAATCCAGGTCGACTTGATTGGGGGTCTCGTTTACCAGTACGAGTGTGGCGAACTCATGGGGACTCAGCATCATCGTCTCCTAGACCATAGGTCTATTTTTCCTGGGGGACTACGACTGCAGTCAGTGGCAGCAAGCCTAGCTTGTGCTCGACTCTCTTATCTCGCGGGCGCGAGTTCTGCTGGTGGGCGACGCTTGTTCTCGCGCGTCGAAGGAGCATCTTACCTGCTCACCACATACGGTTCAATATGCCTAGAAATCACATATCAAGAACATCCACCGTAGATTCTCGTGCATCTTCCGCACTGCATAGTGCGTGCGTGCGCGCAAGTGTCCGTATTCCCATCCTTGTGTTGATACACCGCAAGGCCCAGGGGATACATCAATTAGCAACCCTTCGGAACCGACTCTGCGCCGCCCCTTTACAATGGCAAGTTCCAATTTCGGAACTCCGATACAGCGTTTCCCCCATTCCAGAAAGCCCCAGAGGAGTGCATAATTTTTGCTTGGTCTATTCTGCGAACATAAAAAATGGCCAGGCGACAGCCTAGGTATTACCAGAAGCAGGGCAACACGGTAGCTGCCCTTCCCGTAACGTATGGCTTTAGAGATGGTGCGCTCATCACGTTCCAGTTGAAGGCGCGCCTCGCGCTGGATGCCTTCCGCAGAGGCAAGACGACTCTGGACGACGTGGCCGCCATCGACACTGTACTGGCCGTCGGGCAACTGCTGGCCACTGACAAGACGGCAGAAGTCGCTGACACTATCGAACAGGCCCGACGCGTACTTCTCGAGGTAGGCTCCCTCATGCAGCAGGTGCTGGATATCTCCCCCACGGACGAGCAATTCATGCAGCTCGCTGATGGCTTGAGCTGCGGCGAAGAATTGCTCGAGGCGAGTACGCGCCGTCAGGTCCGGGACGCGGTCGCAGAGGCGTTGCGCTCGTCCAAACGCAACGGGCTTGAGGCGCGATGAAGGATAGCCTGACCTGACGGTCACAAGTGTCGCGAGCTTGAAGATGTTTCATCACCGCTCGAGCGCGGCCGGCTAGCCCTACTTTCGCAAGCTCAGTGTTATTCCGCGGCCGCACCGAGTCGGAATGCCGCGTAGATACTGGATTTCG
>NZ_JBIUHC010000169.1:0-21279 GCF_044627735.1 Cupriavidus sp. CuC1
ATCGGGATTGACATGGGCATTGCCCGTTTCGCTACGCTCAGCAATGGCACCTACCTCGCGCCGCTCAACAGCTTCAAGAAGCACGAGGCCCGTCTGCGCCGCTACCAGCGCGCAATGAGCCGCAAGACAAAGTTCAGCAGCAATTGGAAGAAGGCGAAAGCCAGTGTCCAGCGAATTCACGCCCGCATCAGCAATGCCCGCCGCGACTACCTGCACAAAGCCACGACCACGATCAGCCAAAACCACGCGATGGTGTGCATCGAGGACTTGCAGGTGGGGAATATGTCCAGGTCTGCAGCGGGAAGCACCGCGGCGCCGGGTAAGAACGTTCGGGCCAAGTCTGGCCTGAACAAATCCATCCTCGACCAAGGCTGGTTCGAGTTCCGTCGCCAGCTCGAGTACAAGCTGGCGTGGAATGGCGGCTGGCTTATTGCGGTGCCGCCGCAGCACACCAGCCAGACTTGTCCGCGTTGCAGTCATGTGTCTGCCGAGAGCCGACAGACACAAGCTCGGTTCGCCTGTGTGGCGTGCGGGTTCGAGGAGCATGCCGACCTGGTCGGCGCGATTACCGTTCTGGCGCGGGGACACCGCGTTGCAGCCTGTGGAGAGCCGGCGCAGTCAGGCCGCTCTATGAAGCAGGAACCCACTGAAGCGGCTACGCAAAACATCTGCGTAGCGCCGTAGGAATCCCCTCGCTTTCCGCCGAAAGGCGGCGGCCGCAGGCCGAAGGAGGGGAGGATGTCAAGGGCTGATGCACTGTGCCAGATTGCGCGGTCCGGCACAGGGTTCAATCGACGATGTAATAGGTCACCGAGTGCGCCTCGACCGGCGACACCACGATTAGTCGGCCCGGCACCACCGACCAGACTCTGGGCACACACTGGCCCTTGCACCGTTCAGCCAGACTTGCTCTTCATTCAGTTGCAATGAGATCGAAGGGGCGATGTCGAAGGCAACCTTAAGTGCGTGCCCAACATTGGCATCTTCGATGGGAAGCTCCCAGGTCAGGAATAGTTGGGTGCAATCCTGGTCGGGCGGGAAGTCGGCCACATTAAAGCCGCTGCTGCGGCGTTGAATTACGCCATGAGGCTGGCAAGTATCGAATATCACAGCCGTACCCCGGGTCAGGGGGATTCGATGACCCAAAGAGGGAAAATGCAAGTCCTGCCCCCTGTCCTCGCTCAGGAATAGATTGCAAAAGGCCGCACCGCCATATTGCGCACCGTCATGGTGGTACTTCGCGCCGCGGCAGGCCATGAGGGCTACGTCACTGGAGGCGAGCACCCCAGGCAGTCCAAGCGCGCACGCCCAATCGGACACTGCCTGCACGCAGCGCCTGTAGTCCGGCCAGCGCGCTCGCGCTCGTGCCAAAGGCATTGCCTCGACATCCCCGGGTTCCAGGACCAAGCGGGACGATGTCTCCCTTGCCCAATCCGCAATCAGACGTGCAGGGGGCACAGGCACGTCGACCGTGCCTGATAGCACGATGTCACTCACGCGTCGACTGCGGATGGCGTCGCCACTCCAGAAATAGGAAGTGAGGAAGTCTCGTACTTGATGCTGTTGAGGGCGGTGGCTCATCTGGACCAGTGTAATGCGGCTGCCTCGGTAATGTAGCGGATCGTAGCGCGTCGGCCACTTTTGGTCGCTGATGTGTACCATGGCGATAAGAACACCTACCACATCATCCGCCCGTATGCCTTGCTATTTTTCTCATGTGAAAGTATGAGGCAAGTGCACACTGCTGCGTTGTGAATCCCCCGAGCCAGTCCCGGCTGGGATGATGGCGGCTGTCCAGGCTCCTGGCGTGTATGCCCGTGCGGTAGAGCGAAGTGTTTTCTCCGTCCATCTTGGACGCGACGTTTTCCATACCACGCGCGCCCGGACCTGCGGCCTGATGGCGCTTTGCGGCGTGGCACGGGCGGACTGAACGCGCCGAATCCCGGCATAATCCGCAGGAGATACCCAGACGAGCCGGCGCAAAACATGAACGAATGTCCCCGATGCGCTCACCCAGGGCTTGCCGTTTCCCTTGGCAAGATTCCACATGGCGTTGCCGCCCGAATACCACTCGGGAAGCCAGCAAGCTTGCCGGCGATACTTCTGGCAGTCGCACTGGCGCTGGCACTCGGCCACAGCCACGAGGGTTGGGCGGGGCCCCTGGCCGAGCAGCCCACGCTAAGCATCGAAGAGCGCGCGACAGAGCCACCTCAGTTGTTCCCCCCGACTTACGATGAAGCCGTCACGGCGCTGATCCGGGCGTTTGACATCGGCGCGATCCTCGCGGCTGGCCTGGACCAGGCCTTTGCCAGGCTGCCGGCGAAAATCGGGCCCATCCCCAAAGAGCGCTACACGCAATGCGCCCGCGCGAAGCTCTCGCCCGAAGTGGTCGAGGCGGTAGTGCGGCCTGCCCTGGCACCCGAGATCCAGGATGCCGGACTGGCGATGCGGCTTGCGCGCTTGCTTGGCTCGCCGGTCGGGCGCAAGACCAAGGACGCGGCGCTATCAGGCAAGGAAGTGACCGAGGCGGGCATTACGGGTGCCGACCTGCTGGAATTCAACCGGTTCATGGAGAACGCCGCATTGAAAGCCTTCCTTGAGCAAGGTGGGCTGGGCCGGATCAAGGATGCCGTGACCCGCGCGATCAAGGTGGAAAGCAAATCGGCGTCGGACGCTTGCGTGAGGGAGCTGATGCCCCTGTATCGCCTCAGGAACGAGCGCTCTGCCTGATGCCTGATGCCCCTGGCGCCCGGCACGCCGTGAAATATCGTTACAGTTGTAATCCCCGGCAGCGCGGCGGCTTGGCTAGAGTCAGCTTATTGCTACTGCAAGACGAGGATCGACATGAAGCATGGTTACTTCTACGCGCTGGGCCTGGGAGCATTCGCCTTGGCGGCCTCCCAGAGCGCATTGGCACGCGTCGATGTGGACCTGAATATCGGCGTGCCTGCGCCGGTGGTGGTGGCGCCGGCCTATCCGGCGCCCGTGTATCCGGAACCTGTGTATCCGGCGCCCGTTTACCAGGCGCCGGCCTATCCTGCGCCCCCGCCGCCCGTGGCCTATCCAGCGCCGGCTCCGGTATATGGGCCGCCTCCCGGGTATGGGCCGCCGGTGGTGGTGGCGCCTGCGGTGGTGATCGGGTGGCACGGTGAGCGCTACTGGGACGGACGCCGCTGGTGGGGCCGCCGCGACTGGTATGCCTACCATCACCCCTACCCGTATCGGCGCTAAGGTTCGGGGTTCCGAGAGGCATGTGATGCAGGCGCGACCCGAAGGTGGCGCGATTGCAACGGTCCGGACCGCATTTTATTAATGTTGATTACAAAGAAAAACCGCCCCGGCAAAGGGGCGGTTTTTCGTTTTGGCGTCCAGGTGCCTGGGTGTCCAGGCGTTACGCCTTGCCTCAGTGAACCTTCGGACCGAAGGTGTACTCCCCGTCCCGGTAATCCACCGGCACCACATCCTTGGCGGCGAACTTGCCTTCCAGGATGGCGCGCGCCACGGGGTTCTCGATCTGCTGCTGGATCGCGCGCTTGAGCGGACGCGCCCCGAACACCGGATCGTAGCCAGCGCTGGCGATCTTGGCCAGCGCTGCCTCGCTCACCTCCAGCGTCATGTCCATGCGCGCCAGCCGTGCCGTCAGCCGCTCCAGCTGGATGCGGGCGATCGACTCGATATGCTGCTGGTCGAGCGAATGGAACACCACCACCTCGTCGATACGGTTCAGGAACTCGGGCCGGAAATGCGTCTTCACTTCCTGCCATACCGCGCCCTTGACCGCCTCGTGCGGCTCGCCGGACATCGCCTGGATGATGTGCGAGCCCAGGTTGGAGGTCATCACGATCACCGTGTTCTTGAAGTCCACCGTGCGGCCCTGGCCGTCGGTCAGGCGGCCATCGTCCAGCACCTGCAGCAACACGTTGAAGACGTCCGGGTGGGCCTTCTCGACTTCGTCGAGCAGGATCACGCTGTACGGCTTGCGGCGCACGGCCTCGGTCAGGTAACCGCCCTCTTCATAGCCCACATATCCCGGCGGCGCGCCGATCAGACGGCTCACGCTGTGCTTCTCCATGAATTCGCTCATGTCGATGCGGATCAGGTGGTCCTGCGAATCGAACAGGAACTCGGCCAGCGCCTTGCACAGTTCGGTCTTGCCCACCCCGGTTGGGCCGAGGAACAGGAACGAGCCGTAGGGCTTGTTCTCGTCCGACAGGCCGGCGCGCGAGCGGCGGATGGCGTCCGACACCAGGCGCACGGCCTCGTCCTGGCCCACCACGCGGCGGTGCAGGTAGTCCTCCATATGGATCAGCTTCTCGCGCTCGCCCTGCATCATCCGGGACACCGGAATGCCGGTCGCGCGGCTCACCACTTCGGCGATTTCCTCGGCGCCCACCTGCGTGCGCAGCAGCTTGTTGGGCTGCTTTTGCTCGCTGGCTTCGGCGACCGTGGCAGCCTTGAGCTTGCCTTCCAGCTCGGGCAGCTTGCCGTACTGCAGCTCCGCCACCTTGTCGAGCTTGCCTTCGCGCTGCAGGCGCGTGATCTCCAGGCGGATCTTGTCGATCTCTTCCTTGAGCGCGGCTGCGCCCTGGGCGGCGCCCTTCTCGGCCTTCCAGATCTCTTCGAGGTCGGCGTATTCCTTCTCCAGGCGGCCGATTTCCTGCTCGATCAGCTCAAGCCGCTTCTTCGAGGCTTCATCGGTTTCCCGCTTGACGGCCTCGCGCTCGATCTTGAGCTGGATGGTGCGGCGCTCGAGCTTGTCCATCACCTCCGGCTTGGAGTCGATTTCCATCTTGATGCGCGCACCGGCTTCGTCGATCAGGTCGATGGCCTTGTCGGGCAGGAAGCGGTCGGTGATATAGCGATGCGACAGCTCCGCCGCGGCGACGATGGCCGGGTCGGTGATCTCCACGCCGTGGTGCAGCTCGTACTTCTCTTGCAGGCCGCGCAGGATGGCGATGGTGGCCTCCACGCTTGGCTCGTCGACCAGCACCTTCTGGAAGCGGCGCTCCAGCGCGGCGTCCTTCTCGATGTACTTGCGGTATTCGTCCAGCGTGGTCGCGCCGATGCAATGCAGCTCGCCGCGCGCGAGCGCGGGCTTGAGCATGTTGCCGGCATCGATGGCGCCCTCGGCCTTGCCGGCGCCGACCATGGTGTGCAGCTCATCGATAAAGACGATGGTCTGGCCCTCGTCCTTGGCGATGTCCGACAGCACGGCCTTGAGGCGTTCCTCGAACTCGCCGCGGTACTTGGCGCCAGCCAGCAGGCCGGCCATGTCGAGCACCAGCACGCGCTTGCTCTTGAGGCTTTCCGGCACCTCGCCATTGACGATGCGCTGGGCCAGGCCTTCCACGATGGCGGTCTTGCCCACGCCCGGCTCGCCGATCAGCACGGGGTTGTTCTTGGTGCGGCGCTGCAGGATCTGGATGGTGCGGCGGATTTCGTCGTCGCGGCCGATCACGGGATCGAGCTTGCCGATACGGGCGCGCTCGGTGAGATCCACGGTGTACTTCTTCAGCGCTTCGCGCTGGGTTTCGGCGTCGGCGCTGTTGACCGAATCGCCCCCGCGCACGGCTTCGATGGCGGTCTCGAGCGATTTGCGCGAGAGGCCGTTTTCACGCGCGATGCGGCCAGCCTCGCCCTTGTCATCGGCCACCGCAAGCAGGAACAGCTCGCTGGCGATGAACTGGTCGCCGCGCTTGATGGCTTCTTTCTCGGTGGCGTTGAACAGTGCGCTGAGTTCGCGCCCGACCTGGACTTCGCTGGTGCCCTGCACCTGCGGCAAGCGCTTGATGGCGGCATCCAGCGCGGTGGTCAGGCCGCCGACGTTGACGCCGGCGCGCGCCAGCAGCGCGCGGGCGGCACCGTCGTTCTGCGCCAGCAAGGCGCGCAGCACGTGAAGCGGGTCGATGTATTGGTTGTCGTTGCCGATCGCCAGGCTCTGGGCATCAGCCAGCGCTTCCTGGAATCGGGTAGTCAGTTTGTCAAGTCGCAATTAGGAGCCCTCTTTTTCGGATGAGTGTCCTGATGCGGAAGGCGGGGCGCTTACGCCCCAACCTGCCGATCCCGCAACGCGGGCCGGACACTGGTGTCTGATCGAAAGATAAGGCTTTGCGCCTACATTTCAAGGCCTGACTGCACGGCCCTTGATGTGGCGCAGGCAATACGTTGCGGCTTGGCCACCCCAGCAGCCTCAGGCGGCCGCCAGCGACCGCTTGTCCTCCAGGTTGCGCACCAGCACCAGCGCCTCGCCGGCCAGCACCACGCGGCCATCGTCGCCGGTGACCACCGTAGCCAGGTTGACCAGGTCCTTGTCGCGGCGCAGGCGCACGATGCGCACCGAAGCGGTCAGCAGCTCGCCCAGCCGCGCCGGCGAGCGCAGCCGCAGCGACTGCTTCATCCAGCCGGTGCCGCGGCCCGGCAAGCGGGTGCCCAGCAAGTCCGAGAACATGCCGGCCAGCAACGGCAGCGGCACGATGGTGCCCTCGAAGCCGCGGCTGTGGGCAAACACCGGGTCGGTATAGAGGGCACTGCCATCATCGGTCAACGCCACGTATTCATCGATATCACCCGCACTAAAGCTGCGTATCGCCGAAGCCTCCTGGCCCACGCTCAGGTGATAGAGCGTACGCTCGCCGGCCGGCTGCGCCACGAGGTGCCCGGCGGAGTGCCCAACCTCGTCGGCATCCTGGCGCTGCGCCTCGGCCAGCGATTCCGCGCTGGCGTCGACCAGCAGCACCGCATCCCCTTGTGCCGTAATCTGCTCATCCGTCGCGGGTGTGCGGTTGCGGCCGCGCTGCACGCAGCGGATCGAGGTGTCCAGCGCGATCCGGTCGCGGCCGGGCGTTTCGTTCAACACCAGCACGGCGGCCACGCCGTCGCCGACGAAGGTGGGCCGCGGGAACATCAGCGTCTGCGCGATCGGCAGCACCGGCCGGGGGGTGCTGCGCTGCATCTGCGCGCACAGCAGCGAGAACAGGAACATGCCATGCGCGACCGTGGCGCCGAAATGCGTCGTGCTGGCGAACGCCGGATCGCAGTGGATGGGGTTGTCATCGCGCGAGATTGAGGCGAAGCGGTCGAAATCTTCTTGCGTCAGGACGCGTGGGCGGGATGCCTTCATCAGTTGGGTACCTCTACGGTGCTGCCGTTGACCGTGATCCGGTCCGCATCGGCCGGGGTGGCGGCAAACGGCGGCAAATTGGCGGGCAGGATGGCGGGTGCCGGCGACGCGGTGCCGCCGCGCGCGACCGTGCGCACCACCTGCGAAGGTGGCAGCGCGCGGCCGGTGGTCAGGTTGTCGTAGACCGCGTCGAGCGCCCGGTTCAGGTAGACGTGGAGCGGGATAAAGCGATTGTCGTAGCCCGCTACCGCGCCGATGAAACTATCGAAGTGCTGGCCGTTGGTGACTTCGACGTAGGAGAGCTTGCTGGCGCCGCCCTCCTGGAGCCGGTTATAGCCCAGATACGGCCGCGACGTATGGTTGACCGGCAGCAGCGCATCACTGCGGCCATGCACGATGATGGCCGGCTTGCCGTGCAGGTTGCCCGAGCGCAGCGTCTGGGCCAGGCCCGCTTGCAGCGCCTGGCCCTGCGCGCCGGTGCCCGTCAGCAGCCCGCGCAGGCAGCGGGCGCCGTCGAAGTTGGCATCAGCCACATTGTTGCTCGGCGATTGGGAGTAGATGTCGCGCAGCGGGCCGCCGGGATTGTTATCGTTGATCAGTTGCACGCCGGCCGCCGGCGGCACGCCGTTACCCGTGGCGTACAGCACATTGAGCGTGGCTGGCAGAATCGCCGCCGGCGTCAGCACTGCCGTGCCCGTAGCGGCAAAGCTGAAGCCGCACAGGCGATCCGCCACGGCAGCACGCGCGAGCGCGTTGGCGAAGGTCACCGAGACCGCGTTGGCCACCTCGAACAGGGCCAGCGAGGGATGAAGCGCGTCGGACTCGGGCTCCCAGCCAAATGCGTGCAGCGCCTGCAACGCGCTGGCGGCCTGGGTGGCGGCATCCGGCCCGGTCACCAGGCCCGCGTTGGCCAGCGACTGGCAACGGTTGAGCGCAGGCTGGGCCAGCCCGACGGTCGGCAGCGCGTACAGCGCCACTCCCGGCGCGTTCACCAGCGCGGTCGCCTGCGAGGTGCAGAGCTGCAGCAGGTTGGCCGTGGTGGTGTAGTCATACAGCGGGCGCCCGGATTTGCTGACCGGCACGCCGCCGCGCGTAACGGTGACGCCCGTGTTGCCAGGCAGGTTGAGGTTCGGCTCGCCCACCGCCACGCCGTCGATCAGCCCCTGGGTGTCCTGCTCCGCCGCGGCAATGGCCGCGCCGCCGCCGTTGGAAACGCTGGAAGCGATCACCACGACCTTGTCCGGGCCCAGGCTGCGCTGGCGCGTGCCATCCGTGGCAACGTTGCCGAAGCGGTCGTTGATGGCCCAGATGGCGAAGTCGGCGGCCTGCAACGTGAACGTGCCCCAATCCTTCTCGGGGTTGCGCTGGGAGTGCGCGTGCTTGAACGCCAGGCGGTGCGGCGCCAGCGCCTTGAACGCGGCCAGGCTGGTGTTGGGAAACGGGGCGGCAAACTGCGCATTGGTGCCGGCCGCGGCGCGGCTAGCGCGCGTGCCGTCGATCAGCGCAACGGTGTCGGTATCCAGGTCGTGCGGCGCGGCGCCGGTGCCCTTGTCCGTGTAGGCGACGGCGCAGCCGCGCTTGAGCGCCCACTCGCCGGTGGAGATCGCCCCATAGACGCCGCGCGAGCCGGACGATGTGGCGGTGATCAGGCACGGCTTGGCCACATTGAAGCTGTCGGGAATCTGCACCAGCATGGTCACGTTCTGCTGGCCGCTGCCATCGTCGGAGAAGGCCAGGTACTCGCGCCCGGCGACCTTGCCCTGCCCCGTCGTGATGTTGCCTTGCGCGTCCACATTGGGGCCGTACAGCGAGCCGTAGCCACCGCCTGCCGTGGTATCCACCAGCGCGCGGTAGTTGGTGTAGATGGCGTACCGGCGCAACTCGGCCGCCGTGGGCGCGGCCGGGTTCAGCGGCAGCGGCTGGGTGGCGGAGCCCAGGCCGTCCTTGCCGAGGCCCGCGGTGAGCAGGTCGTCGGTGTTGCCGTCGTAGTTCTTGATCGTGACCGTGCCGATGTTCGCCGGCTTGGTATTGGGATTGGTGTTGCCGCTGCTGGCGTTGTTATCGCCCGAGCCGCACGCCGCCAGCAGCAAGCCTGCCGCCCCTGCCAGCGCCAGGCGCGCGCCGTATAGGGTCAAACCGCTATGTCCTGCAAGTCCGCGCAGCATGTTGTGCCCCCTTTATTGCATGCTGGATTGGCATGCTGGATCTATCGGAACGCAATACGGATACGAGAAATTCACGAGACTGCCACTGCATGACATCACACTGCGCACCGCCTTCACTGCGACTGGAAGCGTGCACGCAGCTTGTGCTTTTCCACCTTGCCGGACGGCGTGCGCGGCAGCGCCTCGATCATCCGCACGTGGCGCGGCACCTTGTAGCTTGCCAGCGCGGCGCGGCAATGCGCGAGCACGCCTTCGGCATCGAGCGCCATGCCGGGCTTTGCCACCACCAGCGCCATGCCGACCTCGCCCCAGCGCGCGTCCGGCACGCCGATGACTGCGGCCTCGGATACCGCAGCAAGCTGGAACAGCACATTCTCCACTTCGGCCGGGTAGACGTTCTCGCCGCCCGAAATAAACATGTCCTTGGCGCGGTCGACGATGTAGTAATCGCCCTCCTCGTCCATGTAGGCGATATCGCCGGAGTACAGCCAGCCGCCACGGATGGCGGCATCGGTCGCCTCCGGCAGGTTCCAGTAGCCAGGCGTGACGCCCGGCCCCTTGATCAGCAACTCGCCGCGCTCGCCGGGCGCCACGTCGCGGCCCTGCGGATCCACCACCCGTGTCAGCATGGAGCCGACCGGCTTGCCGATAGTGCCGATCTTGCGGCGCGCCGTGGCCTCGTCGCACACGAACACGGTCGGCCCGGTCTCGGTCATGCCAAAGCCGAAGCAGATCGTCGCGCCCTTGGCCAGGTAGGCCTCCAGCAGCGGCCGCGGCACCGCGGAACCGCCCGCGGCCATATTGCGCACGCGGGAAAAATCCGCCGCCGCGAAGCCGGCATGCTGGCTCAGGAACAGGTAGACCGCGGGCACGGCGAAGAACATGGTGATGCCCTCCCCGGCGCTGGCATCGAGCTTGCGCAGCGTCACCTCGGGGTCGAACTGCCGCATGATATGCACCGTGCCGCCGGCATGCAGCATGGGATTGGCATACAGGTTCAGCCCGCCGGTATGGAAGAACGGCAGCACGTTCAGGAACACGTCGTCGCGCGTGATCTTGTTGGCCAGCATGGCGTTGACGGCATTGAAGAAGACCATGCCGTAGGTCTGGATCACGCCCTTGGGCCGTCCCGTGGTGCCCGAGGTATAAAGCAGGTGCCAGACTTCGTGCTCGTCGCGGCACGGCATCTCGATGACGCGGCCGGAACTGCCCGCCAGCATCGCTTCGTACTCGGTCCAGCCGCCGGGCACGTCCGCGCTCTCGTCGTCGGCCAGGTGCAAAACCGCGCGCAGCGGCAAGGCGTCGGCAAGCGCGGCTGCGGTTGCGAGAAAGCCGTCGCCGGCCACCAGGACATCGGGCGAGCAGTCGCGCAGGATCGGCAGCAGTTCCGCCGCCGGCAGCCGCCAGTTCAGGCAGACCATCACCATGCCGGCCTTGGCGCAGCCATAGAGCATCTCGAAATAGTCCGAGCTGTTGTGGGCCAGCACGGCCACGCGGGCCCCGGGAGCCAGCCGCAGGCGCTCGCTCAGGTATTGCGCGAAGCGGCTGGCGCGCTCGTCGAACTGCCGGTAGGTCACCGTGCGGCCGCTCTCCACGTCGACCAGCGCGACCTTGTCCGGCGTATGCAGGGCATTCTTGTGCAGCCAGTCGACTACGTACATGGTCGGGAATCTCCGATTGTGGATGTTCTTGTTATAGCGCTTTTGATCGTTCTTGTGGCTGCATGCCGCTTGCTGCCTGGTGCTAGCGCCCTATGACGCCACCTCGTGCTCCGAGCGATCGCCACGCAGCCGGCCGACGATGCCTTGCGGGAAGTAATACACGCTGAGGATAAACAGCAGGCCGAGCCACAGCAGCCAGCGGTCCGGATGCAGCAGCCCAGACAGCAGCGGGATCGCCGCGGTGGCATCGCTCGCCAGCTTCATCACGTCCTGCAGGTAGGTCTGCGCCACCAGGAACAGCGTGGTGCCGATCAACGCGCCGTACAGCGTGCCCATGCCGCCAATCACCACGATCAGCAGGATGTCGACCATGATCTCGAAGGACAACGAGGTGTCCGGGCCGTTGTAGCGCAACCAGAGCGCCATCAGCACCCCGGCCAGCGTGGCAAACCCGGCCGACAGCACGGTGGACACGGTACGGTACACCACGGTGCGGTAGCCGATGGCCTCGGCTCGGAAATCGTTCTCGCGGATCGCCTGCAGCACCCGGCCGAACGGCGAATTCACCACGCGCAACAGCAGCAGGAACAGCAGCAGCGCGCTGGCAAACACAAAGTAATAGGAAAACAGCTTGCCGTTGAGCGGCACGCCAAGCCACTCGGCGTCGCCCAGCGAAAAGCCCGGGGTGAAGACTTCCGGCACCTTGAAGCTGATGCCATCCTCGCCGCCGGTCCACTCGGAGAGCTGCGACACCAGCGTGGCAAAGGCGGTGGCCACCGCCAGCGTGATCATGGCAAAGAAGATCGCCCGGACCCGCAGCGAGAACAGCCCGATCAGGAAGGCCAGCAGCATCGACACCAGCAGCGCGCCCAGCGTGCCGAGCGCCAGCGCGCCCCACCCCGGCTCCAGCCGCGACATGGCAATCGCCACGCCATAGCCGCCGATGCCGAAGAACATGGTGTGGGCAAAGGAGACGATGCCGGTATAGCCGAGCAACAAGTCGTAGCTGGCCACCAGCACCACGAAGATGCAGATCTTGGCGGCCATATTGAGCGCGCGCGCGCCGGGAAACAGGAAGGGCGCGCACGCCAGCGCCAGCAGCATGGCCAACAGGATCACGGTCAGCACGCGGCTTCTTGGCAGGTCGCCGGAAAGCAGTCGGGTCATGGTTTTCCTCGGCGCTCAGCGCTTGGCTACCGGGTAAAGGCCCTGCGGACGCCACAGCAGGATCATCACCATCAGCAGGATGTTCGAGAACAGCGCTACCTTGGGGAACAGGAAGCCGGTGTAGTTGGCCATCAGGCCCACCAGCAAGGCACCGACAAAGCAGCCGGTGGTGGAGCCGAGCCCGCCGATGATGATCACGATGAAGATCAGCACATTGACCTGGGCACCGATCGACGCGGTGATGTTCTGCTGGTACAGCCCCCACAGCACGCCGCCCATGCCGGCAAGCCCTGCCCCCACCACGAACACGCCGATGAACAAGAGCCGGATGCGGTAGCCGAGCGACTCCACCATCTCGCGGTTCTCCACGCCGGCGCGGATCAACAGGCCGATGCGCGTGCGGTTGAGCACCAGCACCATGGAGATGAAGATCACCAGCCCGAGCACCACGGCGATGAGCCGGTATTTCTCGATGGCCGCGTCGCCCAGCAGCACCGCGCCGCGGAAGGTCGTGGGCACCTGCAGCGCAATGGTCTCCGCTCCCCAGATCGCCTTGATCAGCTGCTCGGCCACGATCATGCCGCCCATGGTGATCAGGATCTGCTTCAGATGCTGGCCGTAGACCGGGCGCACCACGATGCGCTCGAACAGGAAGCCGATGGCGCCCGCCGCCACCATCGCCGCCAGGATGGCAAGGCCGAACACCGCCAGGTTGAGCCACAGGCTGTCGGCCTCCACCCAGGCGCCCAGCGGCAGCAGCACGGATGCCGCCACATAGGCCCCCAGCGCGATAAACGCGCCGTGCCCAAAGTTGAGCACGTCCATCAGGCCGAATACCAGCGTCAGGCCCGACGACACCACGAACACGATCATGCCCATGGCAAGGCCGGCGATGGTCAGGGTGAGCCAGGTCGAGCCGCTGCCGATCAGGGGATAGGCCAGCAGCATCAGCAGCGGGGCCAGCGCCAGCGGGGTCCAGTCGAGCCGGACCTTGGGCAGGTCGGCCGGCGCCGCCGGGGTGGTGGGTAAGGAGCTTGTACTCGCCATTGTCTCGGTCCTGACGATGTCTTGTTTGGTCATGGGCGGCAGCACGTGCCGCCGCGCTTCATTCTTCGATTGTTCGCTCCCCCCTTCCACGTAGTGGGAGAGCACCGTGTCAAGTGGGGCCGGGGAGAGGGCGGGCATTGGCCCTCGAACGCTTAGTTGTTCACCATCTGCGCTGCTTCACTGCAAATTCGACTGCTTTAACGTCAAAAGGCCAAAAGGCCAAAAGCTTAAAGTCAAAGGCAGTTTCACCTCCCCTGCGGGGAGGCGACCTACTTTCTTGTCTCGCCAAGAAAGTAGGCAAAGAAGGCGACCCGGATGGGGCGAAAGACTCCTCGTCGGCAGGCCAAAAGAGCGGCCGGAGGCCAAACTCGCATCGCCTTAAGGCGATACTCAAACATGGCCTCCTCTTTTCCGCTCTTTTGGCCTGCCGACGAGGCGCCCCATAACGGGAGATTCAAACCTTCACGGCTCGCTTCGCATCGCGAGTGGGTGATTTCCGCCTGGGGGCGGAAATCACGGCTACACCGAGTGATGCTTTGACTCTACCGCCGGTTTGCTCCCCTCTCCCACTGCGTGGGAGAGGGGAGCAAACCATTCCCTACTGATGCGCCGCCAGCGACAAGCCCAGCAGCCTCTGCTGCAAGGCTTCATCCCCTGCCAGCGCTGCCATGCTGCCCGTATGCACCACGCGGCCGTCGTCCATCACAGCAACGGTATCCCCCACCGACTTTGCCATGTGGAAGTTCTGCTCCACCAGCAGGATCGACACCTCGGTCTGCTTGAGCTCGCGGAACACCGTGATCATGTTCTGGATGATGGCCGGCGCCAGGCCCTTGGTTGGTTCGTCCACGATCAGCAGCTTGCGTGGCTCGATGATGGCGCGCGCCACCGACAGCATCTGCTTCTGTCCGCCGGACAGCACGCCGGCGCGCTGGTGCCAGAAGATCTTCAGCGCGGGGAACATGCGGAACACCCAGTCCAGCCGCTGCCCGTCAATGGCGCCGCTGCGCGCGGCCAGCCGCATGTTCTCGGCCACCGTCAGCTCGGAGAACACGCTCATGTTCTCGGGCACATAGGCAACGCCGGCCTGCGCGATGGCGGGCGTGCCGCGGCGCGTGATGTCGGCCCCGTCGAACGCGATCCGCCCTTCGCTCGCCTGCCACAGGTTCATGATGGTGCGCAGCGTGGTGGTCTTGCCCGCACCGTTGCGCCCCAGCAGCATGGTCACGCCGCCGCGCGGCACCGCAAAGCTCACGCCATGCAGGATGTGATACGGCCCGATATGCGTCTGCACGCTATCCAGGCTCAGGATGGGTGCTGCCGATCCTTCAGCCATGACTGCCCTCCTGCTGCGCGCTCTCGTCGTCGGCAGCGATGCCCAGGTATGCCTGCTGCACGATCGGCGAGGAGATCACCTCGGCCGGGTCGCCATCGGCCATCAGGTTGCCGTTATGCAGCACGATGATACGGTCGGCCAGCGAGCGCACCACATCCATCTTGTGCTCCACCAGCAGCACCGTCTTGCTCTTGTCGCGCTTGATCTCCTGGATCAGGCCCAGGATCACCGGCACCTCATCCACGCTCATGCCGGCGGTCGGCTCGTCGAACATGAAGATACGCGGCTGCAGCGCCAGCAAGATGCCCACCTCCAGCTTGCGCTGGTCGCCATGCGGCAGCGAGGCCACCGGCAGGTGGCGCTTGTCGGCCAGGGCCACCCGCTCGATACATTCCTCGGCCTCCGTGCGGACCGCGCGGTTTGCGCTCCACACGGACCACAAATCCAGCCCGATGCGCCGGCGCGACTGCACCGCCAGCCGCACGTTCTCGAACACGGACAGATTGGGAAACAGGCTGGTCAGCTGGAACGCGCGCCCAATACCGCGCCGCGCCTTGTGCGGCACCGGCAGGCGCGTCACGTCCTCGCCGCCGAGCAGGATCTGCCCGGCGCTGGGCGGCAACTGGCCCGAGATCAGGTTGAAGTACGTGGTCTTGCCGGCCCCGTTGGGGCCGACGATGCAGGTCAGCTCGCCCGGACAGAATGCGCAGGACACTGCGTTGACCGCCACGTGGCCGCCAAAGCGGATGGTGAGATCGCGCGTCTCGAGCGCGGGCGGCCCTGCCACCGCCCGCGAGAGCGCTGCCGTTGTATCGATGGAAGCGGCGCCCACTGTCATCACCGCTTGTTGCGGATCGGCACGTTCATTTCTTCCGGCTTGATCTCGCGGACCAGCTCGGGCACGCCCCAGGCGAACGCGGGATCGACCTTGATCTTGAAGTGGTACATCGACTGCAACGCCTGGTGGTCTTCCTTGCGGAAGGTCATCTTGCCCTTGGGCGTCTCGAACGACATGCCCTCCATCGCGCCGATCAGCTTCTCGGTGCTGGTGTCGCCATTGGTCTTCTTGAGCGCCTCGACCAGCGCGATGCCGGCCGTCATGCCGCCGGCGGTGAAGAAGTCGGGCGGCGCCTTGAACTTGGTGTAGTGGTTGGACACCAGCCACTCGTTGGCCTTGTTCTTGGGAATGCCGAAGTAGTAGTACGTCGCGCCTTCCATGCCGGGGAAGTTCTTGTAGTTGCTCATGGCCGGCAGGATATTGCCGCCGGTGGCGATCTCGATGCCGTAGCGCTTGGGATCGAGGTCGGCAATCTTGAACGGGTTGCCGGCACCCGCCCAGATGATGAAGATGATCTTGCGGCCCGGCTTGTCCTTGAGCGAATCGAAGAGGCGCTGCGCCCCGGCGGTAAAGTCCGTGGTGTTGGTCGGCAGGTATTCCTCGTGCACGATCTTGGCGTTCTTGAGCGCGCCCTTGAAGGCCTTCACGCCGTCGCGGCCAAAGGCGTAGTCCTGCGCCAGCGTGGCGATCTGCACGCCGGGCTTGTCGAGTGCCACGGCGTTGGAGATGGCATCCTGAGACGAGTTGCGGCCGGTGCGGAAGATGTAGCGGTTCCACTTCTCGCCGGTGATGGAATCCGCCACGGCGGGCTCCACCAGCAGGATCTTCTTGTACTCCTCGGCCACCGGCAGCATCGCCAGCGCCGTGCCGGAGGACGTCGGCCCCACGGCGATGTCCGCGCGATCGTCGCTATACGCCGCGGCAAGCTGCGCCTTGGCCACGTCGGGCTTGCCCTGGGTGTCCTTCTCCAGCACCACCAGCTTGTTGCCGTTGACCATCATGGTGCCGTTGGTGGCATAGTCCAGCCCCATCATCAGCCCGGTCTGGGTCTGCTTGGCGTAGGCCTCGAGCGCCCCGGTCTTGTCGTAGACGTGGGCGATGCGGATGTCCTTGGCAAGGGCGCCGCCGGCGGCCAGCAGGCTGGCCAGCGCGATGGCGCCAGCGGCTTGGTGCTTGAATTGCATTCTTGTCTCCTCTAAGGGTGTCTCTTGTCGTTGCAAGTGCAGATCCTGCCTGCTTGTTGCTGCTTCGCTTTCCTGCGCTCCGTCCAGCGGTCCTTCCCGTCCTGCCTTTCCGTTTGCTGCCTTAGCGCGCGTGCGCGTCGCCGAGGAAGCGGCGCATGCCTGCCGCAGCCTCGGCGCTCGTCACCTGCGCCACGAACGCCTCGCGCTCGCGCTCAAGCCCAACGGCCAGCGCGTTCGCATCCCAGCGCAGCAGCGCGCGCGTCTGCGCCACGCTGCCGGGTACTTTGTCCTTCAGCCCGGCCGCGAGCGACAGGGCCATCGCCTCGGCTTCGCGGGCTGGCGCGAGATGCGTGGCTAGGCCTAGCGCCGTGGCCTGGCTGGCCGTCAGCGTGGTGTTCTCTAGCTGGATCGCCCGCGCCCGCGCCGCGCCGATCAACTGCGGCAGCATCGCGGTCCAGCCACCGTCCGGGCTGAAGCCCACCACGGTGTAGTACGGCGCAATGCGCGTGCCCTCGCCCAGCACCGTCATGTCGCAAGCCAGCACCAGCCCCAGCGAGCCGCCCGTCAGCCAGCCCTCCACCGCCGCGATCACCGGGCAGCGCAGCGCTGCCAGGCGCAGGATGGCTGCGTTAAGCAGGCCGAGCAGCCGCTGCGCATACTGCGCCAGCTCGGCACTCTGCGGCCCGAAGGCGGCAAACGCGCCGACATCGCCGCCCGTGGAAAACGAGCGCCCCGCATGGCTCAGCACCACGGCGCGCACATCCGGGTCCGCCTCCAGGCTCCCCAGCGCGGCCAGCAGTTGTTCGAGCAGCGCCGGCACCAGGCTGTTGTGCCGCTCGGCGCGATTGAGCCGAAGCACCGCCGTGCTGCCAACACGCTCGACCAGCACCAACGCGCTCATCGCGCCGCCAGCCCGTGCGAGATCATGTCGAAGGCGGTGTCGACCACCTTGTCCATCGACGCCGGCCGCTTCCACAGCGCATAGCGCATGCCAAGGAAATTGCTGATGCCGATCAGGCACCACGCCCGCACCTCGGCGTCGCCCGGCGAGATCTCGCCCTGCTCCTCAGCCTTGCCCAGGCGCCGGCTGTAGACATCGGCGAACACCTGGAAATAGCTGCTGTAGATGGTCTCGTCCACCGAGTAGGAATCGAGCACGATGCGGTACAAATTCTTGTGGCGCGCGACAAACGAGAGAAAGGCCTTGAGTCCCAGCCGCTCGGCCTCGATCTGCGTCTGCGCCTGCCCCACGTGCTTGCGCAGATGGGCCCGCACCAGTTCCAGCATGTGCTGCACCAGCGCGCGGAAGATGTCTTCCTTGTCCTTGAAGTAAAGGTAGAAGGTGCCCATGGCCACCTCTGCCTCCTGCGTGATCTCGGAGATCGAAGCCACGTAGTAGCCCTTCTCGCCGAACACTTTCTCGGCGGCGCGCAGCAGCGCTTCGCGGGTCTTCTGGCCGCGCGCGGTCTTGGGCTGGCTTACGCCGGATTCGGTAAGGGACATCGGGGCTCCGCGGTGGCTGGTCAGACCGGAAAACGGCAGTCAAGCAGCGGCATTGCACCGCGGAAACCGTCCCCTCCGGCTCACCTCAAAACATGATAACTGATTCATGTTTCATGATATAAAGTTAGCGATCCGTATGTCAATACATGGCTTACCCGGAGCTTTGGCCAAGCACGTGGCCGGGGCCAGACGCCCAGACTGGAAGTGCGCCATTGGATGCTTCACACGCGATGACTAACGTCGAGGCCGCCCCCGCCTTCGATACGCACCCTGCCTCCGGTTCCCGGCCCGGCTGGCGGGAGGCCGGCAGCGGGCGTGCACTGCTGTTGCTGCACGGCTGGTCGCTATCCGGCGAGGCGTTCGATGGCCAGCGCGCGCTGGCAAGCCACGGCTATCGCGTGATCGCCCCGGATCATGCCGGGCATGGCTTGTCTGCTGCATTGCCGCATGCCGGACAAGCCAGACTTGCGCAGCTTGCCGCCGATGCCGCCGGGCTGATCGGGCACCTGGGATTGCGGGACGTGGTGGTGGTTGGGTGGTCGATGGGCGCCATGGTGGCCTGGGAGTTGATGCGCGGTGATCCCGCCCTGCCCCTGGCGGCAATCGGCGCCATCGACATGACGCCGCGGCTGGTCAGCGCGGCGGACTGGCCGCATGGCTTGCACGGGCGCTACGACACCGTCCAGGCCGCGCAAATGGCCGCGCACGTGCGCCAGGACTGGCCCCGCCTGATCGATTCGGTGCGCGCCGGCTTGTGGAGCGCAGGCAGCAAACCCGATGCGGCCCAGGCGGGCCATATCGCCGCCATCATGCGGCAGTGCGCGCCGGATGCGCTTGCCGCGCTGTGGCAAGACATGGCCCGCCAGGATTACCGCCCGGCGTTGCGCCAGGCTCGCCTGCCTTTATTCCACCTGGTTGGGGAACGCAGCCGCCTCTACGCGCCGGCAGTGGGACAGGCCACGCTGGCGCTGCAGCCGGCTGCCCGCCTTGCCACCATCGACGGCACTGGCCATGCCCCGCACATGGAGCGGCCGGCTGCCTTCAACGCAGCGCTGCTGGAGATGCTTGCGTGGCTGGATTCAACTGGCGCTCAGGCCAGCAGCCGATAGGTCCACAGACCCAGCGCGGTCAGCAGCAGCGAGCCGCCAAGATGCGCCAGCAGGTGCACCGTCGCCCAGCCATAGTCGCCCGCCATCAGGTTGCCAACGACCTCGCTGGAGAACGTGGAAAACGTGGTCAGCCCGCCCAGGAAGCCGGTGACCGCCAGCAGGCGCCATTCGGGCGACAACTCCGCATGCGTGCCGAAGAATCCCACCGCCAGCCCGATCAGGTAGCCGCCAACCAGGTTGGCCGCCAGCGTCCCATAGGGCAACGCCGGGTTGGCGGCATTCCACAGGACAGAGAACGCCCAGCGCAGCCAGGCTCCCACCGCGGCCCCGACCCCGACCGCCACAAAACCGAGCGCGCCCATCAGCGCTTCAGACCCGAGGTTTCCGCCTGCTCCGTATCGCCGCTGGCATTGAGCGAGCGAATGCCCCAGCGCGCCAGCGCGGACTCATCGGTCACGCGCGCGTCGACCCAGCGCGCGCCTTCCGGCGTCTGCTCCTTCTTCCAGAACGGCGCTTCGGACTTGAGGTAATCCATGATGAATTCGCAGGCGGCAAAGGCGTTGCCGCGATGGGCGGAGGCCACCGCCACCAGCACGATCTGGTCCAGCGGGAGCAACGGCCCGACCCGGTGCACGATGGTGACGCCAAGCAGCGCCCAGCGCTCCCGCGCAACGGCCTCGATCCTGGCAAGCGCCTTTTCCGTCATGCCGGGATAGTGCTCCAGCTCCATCGCGCTGACCGCGCTGCCGTCGTTCATGTCGCGCACCGTGCCGATGAAGCTGGCCACCGCGCCCACGCCCGGCTGGTCACGGCGCAATGCCGCCACCTCGGCGCCCAGGTCGAAATCCTCGCGCTGTACCCTGACGCTCATCTCAGCCTCCGGTCACGGGCGGGAAAAACGCCACTTCGCAGCCATCGGCCAGCACGCTGTCCGGGCTGGCCACCTCGTGGTCCACGGCCATGCGCAAGGCACGGCCCTCGGCCAGCACCTCGGCCCAGGCGCCGCCGCGGGCACCAAGCCAATGGCGCAGGTCCGCCACGGTAGCCACCTCGGCCGGCACCGCGACGCGCTCCTGCCCCAGGCCCAGCTGCTCGCGCACGCTGGCAAAAAAACGGAGTTCGATGTTCATGGCGGTCTCCCTCCTTATGCCAGCAGGCCGTCGAAGGCAATGAACTGCACGGTATCGCCCCGCGCGATCGGCTGGTTGGGCGGGTTGTCGACCAGGCCCTCGCCCCACACCGTGGAAGTCAGCACGCCCGAGCTCTGGTTGGGGAACAGGTCGAGCCCGCCGGCCTGGTTGATGCGCACGCGCAGGAACTCATTGCGGCGGTCGCCCTTGGGCAGGTCGAAATCGGCCCGCAGCGGCAGGCGGCGCGGCATCACGTCCTGCACGCCTTGCAGCCGCAGGATGAAGGGCCGCACGAACAGCAGGAAGGTGACGAAGCTCGAGACCGGGTTGCCCGGCAGCCCCAGGAAAAACGCCGGTGCCTGCTCGCCACGCGCCACCTCGCCGAACGCCAGCGGCTTGCCCGGCTTGATGGCGATCTGCCACAGGTTGAGCCGCCCTTCGGCCTCGACCGCCGGCTTGATATGGTCTTCCTCGCCCACCGAGACGCCGCCCGAGGTGATGATCAGGTCATGCCCATCGGCAGCCCGGCGCAGGGTGTCGCGCGTGGCGGCCAGGGTGTCGGGCACGATGCCGAAATCGCTGATCTCGCAGCCCAGGTTTTCCAGCAGCCCGCGCAGCGTGAAGCGGTTGGAGTTGTAGATGGCGCCCGGCTTGAGCGGCTCGCCCGGCATGGCGAGCTCGTCGCCGGTAAAGAACACCGCCACCTTGACGCGCCGCACCACGTCCAGCGACGCCTGCCCCACCGACGCGGCCAGGCCCAGCGCCTGCGGCGTCAGCCGCGTGCCGGCCGGCAGGATCACGCTGCCGGCGCGGATGTCCTCGCCGGCCCGGCGGATCCATTCGCCCGGCTGCGGCGTGTGATTGACGATCACATCCTCGCCGTCCGCCACGCACTGCTCCTGCATCACCACCGCGTCGGCCCCCGGCGGAATCAGCCCGCCGGTAAAGATGCGCGCCGCCGTGCCGGCCGCCAGCGCCGTGCCGACGTGGCCGGCGGGGATGCGCTGGTCCACCCGCAG
>NZ_JBIUHC010000170.1:0-20800 GCF_044627735.1 Cupriavidus sp. CuC1
TCGGGCACCACCGGCAAGCCCAAGGGCGTGCCGCGCCGGCACCGGCAGGAGCGCGCCGCCGCGCTCGCCCACGTGGCGCAGAACCTGTATCGCCATGGCGAGCGCACCCTTGGCGTGATGCCGCTCTATCACACCATGGGCGTGCGCTCGCTGCTGGCAATGGCGCTGGTGGACGGCCTGTTCGTCTGCGTGCGGCGCTGGAACGCGGGGCAGGCGCTCAAGGAGATCGCCACCCACCGAATCAGCTGCCTGTACCTGGTGCCGACGCTGTACCACGACCTGCTGGCCGATCCGGGGTTCGATGCCTCCGTCGTGCGCAGCGCGACCAAGCTCGGCTTTGCCGGCGCGGCGATGAGCGACGGCCTGCTGCGCCGCCTCGCGCTGGCCTTCGAGCCGGAGCTGTTCGTGAACCACTACGGCTCGTCGGAGGTGTACACCTTCAGCGTGGACCAGCGCGCCACCCGCAAGCCCGGCAGCGCCGGGCGCGCCGGCATCAACACGCGCCTGCGCGTGGTGCGCCTGGATGCCCGCTCACCCGACGATCTGGCGGCTACCGGCGAGGAAGGCCAGATCATCGCCGACCTGCGCGGCGACGAGGCCTTCGAGGGCTACTGGAACCGCGACGACGCCAATGCCAAATCGCTGCGCGATGGCTGGTACTTCACCGGCGACACCGGCTACTTCGATGCCGAGGGCGACCTCTTCGTCAGCGGCCGGGTGGACGACATGATCATCAGCGGCGGCGAGAACATCTCCCCGGTCGATATCGAATCGGTGCTGTCGCTGCATCCGGCGGTGGACGAGGTGGCGGTGGCCGGCGTGCTGGATCCGCGCTGGGGCCAGAAGGTGGTGGCCTTCGTCAAGCCGCGCGGCAATATCGACGCGCAAGCCCTGGATACCTACTGCCGCGGCTCCGACCTGGTCAACTTCAAGCGCCCGCGCGACTACGTCTTCGTCGAGGAGATTCCCAAGTCGCCGGTTGGCAAGATCCTGCGCCGCAAGCTGTCCGCCGGCGAATACGCACTGGCCCCGCATTCCATGAACCCCAACCCTAATCCCAACACCAACCAGGCAGCGGACGCCGCGCCTGTCGATACCATCAAGGAGTAAGACATGACCCAGGCAACCGAGATGATCCATCCCGGCCAGCAGCGGCTCCAGCAACTCGACGGCTTCTCCGTGGAGATCGATGCCGGGCGAGAGCGTGCGGACATCATCCTGCACCGTCCACCCTACAACGTGATCGCCATGGCAGCGCGCGACCAGTTGCGCGCCGTCATTGAAGCTCTGGATGCCGACGATCGCGTGCGCGTGATCGTGCTGCGTTCGCAAGGCGAGCATTTTTCCAGCGGCGGCGATATCAAGGGCTTCCTGGAGGCATCGCCCGAGCATGTCTCGCAACTGGCCTGGAACGTGGCGGCGCCGGCGCGCTGCAGCAAGCCGGTGATTGCCGCCAACCGCGGCTACTGCTTTGGCGTGGGCTTCGAGCTGTCGCTGGCGTGCGATTTCCGCATCGCCACCGAGACCACGCAGTACGCGCTGCCAGAACAGAAGCTCGGCCAGATCCCCGGCTCGGGCGGCTCGGCGCGCCTGCAGAAGATGGTGGGCATCGGCCGCACCAAGGACATCGTGATGCGCTCGCGCCGCATCTCGGGCAAGCAGGCCTATGAGTGGGGCATCGCCGTGGAATGCGTGGCAGACGCCGAGCTGGAAGCCGCCACCGATGCGCTGGTCGACGAGCTGCGCGGCTTCTCGCCGCTGGCGCAGCGCACCGCCAAGAAGCTGCTCAACGACACCGAGGACGCGCCGCTGTCGATCGCCATCGAGCTGGAAGGGCATTGCTATAGCCGCCTGCGCAGCTCGGACGATTTCCGCGAAGGCGTGGAATCCTTCCACGGCAAGCGCAAGCCGGCGTTCCGCGGCAGCTGATGGAACTCGCGGGCGCGCCGGCAAGGCCGCTCGCATCCCGGACGAACTGACGGATAACGATGCCCGCTGCCACGGGGCAAGCATCGCGGGGGGAGCGCTTGCCTGGCGGCAAGGCACCGCCCGCGCGTCATCGCTGCCGTAATGATCCAAGCAGAGATCCAAATCAAAGGAGACAACAATGGAAGCCGTAGCAAAGAAGAGTACAGAGACGATCAGCGAGGCGCTGCCAGCGGCGAGCAATCGCCAGGTGTTTGGTGCCGTGACGGCGTCGTGCATGGGATGGGCACTGGACCTGTTCGACCTGTTCATCCTGCTGTTCGTGGCGCCCGTGATCGGCAGGCTGTTTTTCCCGTCGGAGCACGCGATGCTGTCGCTGGCGGCGGTGTACACGTCGTTTGCCGTGACGCTGCTGATGCGGCCGCTCGGCTCGGCGATTTTCGGCACTTATGCCGACCGCCACGGCCGCAAGGGGGCGATGGTAGTTGCCGTCACTGGCGTTGGCTTGTCCACGGCGGCGTTCGGCCTGCTGCCCACGGTGGGTCAGGTGGGGCTGCTTGCGCCAGCCTTGTTTATCCTGCTCCGGCTGGTGCAGGGTATCTTCGTTGGTGGCGTGGTGGCATCCACCCACACCATCGGTACCGAATCGGTGCCCCCGTCCTGGCGCGGCGCCGTCTCCGGGCTGGTCGGTGGCGGTGGCGCGGGCATCGGGGCACTGCTGGCTTCCATTACCTACATGGCAATGACCGCGCTGTTTCCCGGGGAAGCGTTCGACGCCTGGGGTTGGCGCTGCATGTTCTTTTCCGGCATCATCAGCTCGGTGCTCGGACTGCTCATCTTCAACTCGCTGGAGGAGTCTCCGCTGTGGAAGCAGTTGCAGGCGGCCAAGGGTCATGCCGCGCCGGTTGAGAACCCGCTGCGCGTGATCTTCTCCCGCCAGTACCGTGGCGTCCTCTTCGTCAACATCCTGCTCACCGTCGGCGGTGGCAGCGCCTACTACCTGACCTCCGGCTATCTGCCGACCTTCCTTAAGGTGGTGGTGAAGGCACCGGCTGGTGAGGCTGCCGCCATCCTGATGGCCAGCAGTTTGGGGGTGATCGTGGCATCGATTCTTGCCGGCCACCTCAGTACGATGATCGGCCGCAAGCGAGCCTTCCTGTTGATCGGCGCGCTGAACGTGGTGGTGCTGCCGCTGCTCTACCAATGGATGCCGGCGGCGCCGGACACCACCACGCTCGGCCTGTATGCCATGGCGCTGGCCATGCTGGGCAGCACCGGCTTCGCCCCGATCCTCATTTTCCTGAACGAACGATTCCCAACCAGCATCCGTGCCACGGGGACCGGCCTGTCATGGAATATCGGCTTTGCCATCGGTGGCATGATGCCGACGTTTGCTTCGCTGTGCGCCAGCACCCCGGCCGAACTGCCCATGGTGCTGGGCATCTTCCTGGCGGTTGTCACCGTCATCTACCTGGTGGGTGCGCTCATCGTTCCGGAGACGGCAGGACGCCTTGGCGACAAATGAGCGTTGATGTCCAGCCCGGGCCGTCGTACAAAATAATTTTGTCAACTCGGTATCCGGCCGGAAGCCTTGCCGCATCAGGAGGTCCGGGAAGTTGTGACAATTTCATTTTGGTCTACGGTAGGCGGTCGTCAGGCTCTGTCAACTTGCCGGTACCGCGACGAAACTGTGGCAGGCATGACCACGGCTCAGAAAGCAGTTGACGGATTTTGGGTGACTCCGGTGAATTCGTGCCACGCAGCGAACCGAGCAGCAAGATGTTTGCGGTACAGAGAAGCGCGCAGCAAATGCCGCTTGAGGGCGAAGTGCTGCCGGATCGGGCCGAAGCTCGAGAGGAATGCGTGCGTTTGCGATCGCGAAACCCACGCATGCGGCGCTCACGTTCACGTGTGGGTTGGTGGCTGTTCTCGGCCCGATTGTTCAAGCGTGCAGCGGCTTCGACGAACACGTGTTTGACGTTCGCCAGTTCCGGGATGTCGGCCTTGGCGGCCGGGTAGCTGCGCAATTGGTCGGTGACGATCTTGCGAGGCACGGGACAGGAACGAAGCACTCGTAAGAAGAAGCGCTTGGCTGCGGCCTTGTCGCGCCGCTTCTGCAACAGGATGTCCAGTTCCGCGCCGTGCTCGTCGACCGCCCGCCACAGCAGATAGGGCTCGCCGCGCAGCGTCGCGAACATCTCATCGAGATGCCAGGTGCTGCCTGGGTTCATTACGCCACGCCGCGCTCGCACATGCTTGCGATGGCCGAAGAGCTGTTCGGCCTCGTGCAGGCTGGAAAGATGACCAGCGAACCGAGGCAAATCTACGCACTGGAAGAGGCCGCCGAAGCGCACAGGATGCTTGAATCGCGGCTCAGGGTTGGCGCGACAGTGCTTGTGCCGTAGCGACGGGCGCGGCCGGCAGGCTGAGCGTTGAGCGCCCTGGTTGACTGAACCGCGCTCCAAACCGAGCCGCGGCAACACATGCCGGTAGTTGCACAGCGATCTGTGTCGGCTGCGCCAGTGCCCAAAAAAAGGTGCCGCCGAGGCGGCACAAAGAGCATGTGAGAGAACTGCATGCACGCGAGCATTCCGCAGGACTGCCTGCACCACTGCGCAAATAAGACCTTGTCACATGCTGTTGGGCTGTCTCTAGAACTTGTGGCGAATACCCACGGCGACACCGAGCATATTGCTTTGGCCGCTGGCAAGCGTGTAGCTATTGCCAAGGGACAGGGTGTTGGCAAAACCGATCATCGGGGAATCCAGTCCCAGACCCGCATTCTTTGAATATGCCGTGGTCAGGTAGATATCGGTTCGCTTGGAAAGCGTGTAGTCCGCGATAAACGCAACTTGCCATGGGTTCGGCACCGACGTGCTGGCGAAGAAGTTCTTGACGTTGTCGTAGTTGTACTCGAGCGTCAGGCCAAGCGCCGGCGTCACCTGGTAGGTGGCGCCGATCCAGTAGAAGTCGTCGCGCTCGATCAGGCTGCCATTCTGGTCCTTGTTCTGGCCCCAGCGATAGCCGCCCATGATCTTTGCCGGGCCGAACGCATAGCTTGCCGCGACCGTCGCCTTCTTGAAGCTGCCGCTACCGAGGGCAGCAGCGGTCAATGGGTTGGAAATCGTCGGGTTGAACTGGTCGTAAGCAAGGGCCACACCGACAGAGCCAGAGATATAGGTCAACGCTGCGCCATAAGCGGTGTCGCGGCGGAACTGGCCCGGCACTTCGCCGTTGCCACCGAGCAACGGACCGTTGGCTACCGTCGTGGGCAATGCCAGGCCGGTACCGAAGGACCAGTGTGCCAGGGCGGACAAAGCACCGAACTGGCCGGAGTACTTGATGGTGTTGTCCTCGCGGAAGTTCGCGCCGGCCAGCATCACGATCGGTTCGTACTGGGTGGCAAAGGCAGCCGGCACGAAGTTCGCGATACTCTCGAACATCGAGGTGTACTGACGGCCAAAAGTCACCTGGCCAAACTGCGTGCTTTGGATGCCCACGTAGGCCTGGCGACCGAACAGGCGGCCGCTTTGCTGCGACGTGCCGGTATCCAGGTTAAAGCCGCTTTCCAGTACGAAGACGGATGTCACGCCGTTGCCTAGATCTTCCACGCCGCGCAAGCCCCAACGCGAGCCGGACAGGCCGCCGGAGTTCATGCGGTAAACGTCGTTGGACGGGCCGGCATTGAATTTGTTGGCGGCGGTGGGAACGGCGCCAACATGGTTGGCGTACTCCACGTTCATGTCCGCCACGCCATACAGCGTCACGCTGCTCTGTGCGTGTGCGCCGCCGGCGCAGATTGCGTCCACAGCGATGAGTGCAAGATTAAGCTTGCTCAGCTTGCTGGATGATTTCACTGTCTTTTCTCCTCGTGTCTATTTTTTTACGCCGATCACTTCGCCGCCATCATGCTCAGAACTGGGCACTGCGTGCGGCGGAAATCGGCGCGCGGCCGGCTAACTGCTCGAAGGTGTCGGTCATGCGGTCGTAGCGGTTGATCATGTATGTTGGAAAATACATAGTGCCACGCCTTTTTACTATGTCAAAACAAACATAGTCATTCCGCGTGCGCGTTGACGCAATCAAGGAGCGATGCGAGTGAGTGATCCGAAGGAAGCCAAGGCAAGCAAGGAAAAGCCGCTGAAGCATGTTCTTCTTGCCGGGATACATAGCCAGCCGCGTTCCGGCTATGAACTGACCAAATGGCTGCAGATGGCGGGCCAGCATTGCTGGTCGGTTGAGCACAGCTCGGTGTACCCGGCCTTGCGAGAACTGGAGACGGATGGACTCATCAAATCGGAGCGCTTGCCGGGGACGCGCGGGCCGGAACGCTCGATCTACAGCATGACCGTTGCTGGACGCGAGAAGCTGACGGCTTGAGTGGCGAAGGGCTCACCGCGCCCGGCCATCAAGGACGAACAGATACTGCGGGTGTTGTGCTTCGATCTGCTGCCGCGCGAGACAGCGTTGCAGCAGATCCGCGAGGTGCGTGCGGACCACCAGGCCCAGCCTGAGTTCTTTCTCGCAAGGCAGGCCGTGCTGACCGAGCAGCAGCTTGGACCGCTGTTGGTGACACGCCGCGGCGTGCTGGCGGAACAGGCCTATATCGCGTGGTGTGACGAGGTGGCGGAAATGATTGCTCGCAGGCCAGCCTGATGCCCGGCCGAATTCAAGCCGCGCGCGGCTTGAATACACCCAATGGAGGTGCCGAGCGGGTCGGCGCCACCGTCCTTGACAATGGCGCGTGACACGTCCAGGTAGACAAACGGTGTGAGCGCCGCCAGGGTCCGCGGTCAACTTCGCGACTGCCCCGTCCTGGAACCCCGGGTTCCGACCGGTTTCCCGGCATCTGGCGACGTAACTCCTGTAGAGCGCACCTACTGGACGGTGATTGTTGCCTTCATATTCGGGTGTATGCCGCAGAAGATACTGTAGACACCCGGTTTATCGAACCTGAACTTGTAGGTGTCGTTCTGATCGAGCGCGCCGGAACGGAACAGACCGGCGTCGTTGACAACCGTGTGAGGCTCGCCATCGAGATTTTTCCAGGTCACGGTGGAGCCAGCCTTGATCGTGAGCGACATCGGCGAGAACATGAAACTCTTCACAACGACGACATTGGCCTCCTGCGCTTGCGCGACGGAGAACCCGGAAGCCGATGCCGCCATGAGTATCCCGGCCCCGAGGGGGACGACGAAGGCGCGGCGAAGGATAGTCGTTAGCATGATTTGGGTCCTGGTTGGTGAGCAGTGCCTGGAATTCAGGCGAGCGTGGTATCGGCGAGTGTCGCTGCGAGCGGGTGGCGCATGATCTTGATGCTGGTCACGCCAAGCATCCTGGGAAGCTGATCGCTCGGTACGGTCAGCGGCATGGGCCCAGGTCCATTGCCGGCCGTCGGTTGCGGATAGGCCGTCGAGCGCGCCGTATGGAAGGTGATATTGCCTTCCACCTTTGACACGATCTGGTGGATATGGCCGTTCAAGACAGTGACCGAGGTGAAGCGCTGCAGATAGCTCATCGCCTCGCCGGCGTCGCCGGTGCCCCAACCCCACGGTTGGTAGATCGTCCACATTGGCATATGCGCGAAGACGACGATCGGCGTGCTGGACGAGCGGCCCCTCAGATCGGCTTTCAGCCAGGCGAGTTGGTGGTCGCCCAAGCCCCCCAGACCGTTCGGCTTGAAATGCATCACGTTGACCAGGCCGATAAAGTGGACGCCACTGTGGTCGAAACTGTAGTAGCCCTTATTGCCGGAGGCTTGACCGAAACGGTTGAAGTATTCCGTCCCAGTCCCATCGGTCACATCATGCTCGCCGGGCACGGTATGCAACTCGGTGATATTCAGCCCCGACAGCAATTGGGCTGCGTGGTCGAACTCCTCCGCCTTGGAAAGATGCGTAATGTCACCTGTGTGAATCGTCAGCGCCGGCTTGACCGGCATGGCGTTGACGAAGTCAATGGTCTGCTTGAGCGTGCCTGCGACGTCGGGATTGGCCTCCTTGTTGAAGCCAATATGCGTGTCGCTGATCTGCAGGAAAAGGGGGACCCCTGCGGCAACCGACTGACCCTTCGCCGAGGCGGCAAGGGCCAATTCCACCGGCGCGAGAACACCGCCGGCCAGGACAAACACCGTGCCCGCACCACCGAAAGCGAGACACTTCAACGCGCCGCGGCGCGACGGATCGGATGGAAGATCTGACGACATATTGCCCTCACGAGTCAGGTTCGAGAGGTAGATCGCCGGACTATCCGACGGGCCTCCCGATTGGGTTCAAGAGCAAGACTGCTGGGCCATCCGTTTTATTCCACCGTAAGCGCCGCGCTGCGGCGGCTAGCAAGCAGGCCTGCGCACGCAGGCCTTGAGTCACGGCGGTGGCGCTCTGCGTCATGACGACATGATCAGAGCCGGTGACCGATGCCGGTCCGACCCGCCACCTGATGCTGACCGGCCGACGGCGAGCCGATTCTACGATCGAGCCAGTATTTCCTACTGAAGTATTGAAGCAGCGGGAATATCCGGCGACGAAACAGCGTCTACTCATCGCATATCGCGCAACACCCACCCGAGCAATGGAATCAAGAAATGTGCCATGGCCGCCATTTCGCCGGCCGTCCTTGCGTCCCGCCCAACCGGTCAGGAGCAACAGAGCCGAAGCCGCCGCTCACCAGGCTGGCGCCAGCTCAGGGTGGAGAAGATGGCCTGTGTCCGACTGCTGGATTCGCCGTTTGGCCGCGGCCGTGCAACAAGTCCTCTCCACGTTGAACATCAAGGGGAACAAAAGTGCAACCAATTCTGCGCCGCTTGCAGCTCGGATCGGGTGTGGTGCTGCTGATCTACCTCTTTCTCCACCTGGCCAATCACGCGCTCGGGATCTGGTCGCTGGAGCTTGCCGGGCGCGGTCTCACGCTGGCGCTGCGGCTCTGGCACAGCGTGCCCGGAACGATCCTGCTTTACGGTTCGGCCTCCCTGCATTTTGCACTGGCGCTGCGCACGATCTACGGGCGCCACCACTGGGCGCTGCCGCCCACCGAATGGATCCGCCTTTGGGCGGGACTCAGCCTCCCTCTACTGCTCATCCGCCATGCAGTGGCGACCCGACTCGCCGCCTCGCTCTATGGCTTCGAGCCGAACTATGAGCGGATCGTGATATTGCTGATCACGAGCGGCACGCAAGGCTTGCAAGTTGCATTGCTCGCCCCGGGCTGGGTACACGGTTGCCTGGGGCTGTGGATCCGCTTGCGCCACCATGCGATGGTACAGCGTGCAAAGCCTGCACTGCTCGCGCTGCTTGTCCTGCTGCCACTACTGTCTGCGGCCGGCCTTGTTCGGATGACCCGAGCCGTCGTGGCGAGCAGTGCCATGCTCCCGGCGCCCGATCCGAAGCTGGTCGCGCATCGGATCGCTCTCGATGCGTGGCGTCACAATCTCGTAGCCCTCTATCTGCTGCTGATCATCGGCGCTTTCGTGGCCGGCCAGTTGCGCAATTGGCTTGAGCGTCGAAGATCGTGCAAGGCGTCGCTCAATACCTGATGCACAGCGCTAGAGAGAAGGTGGCGAACGGCCTGGGGGCATAGACGGGCGACCCTCAAGCCGACTCGGCCCACCTTCGAGAGCGCATGTGTGACCTGTGCGCGCAATCCATCGCAATCAAGGCATGGGCTTCGTCTGTGCCGCCTGGTTCCCACCCATTAGCGCGTTCTTTTCCGCACGATGTTTGGCTTCCAGCTTTTGTTCCGCCGCCTGAAGGTCGGCGGGGTAGTCACCATAGTCGCCTTGGGAAGGGTTATAACCGACGGACTTCAACTCCTCGAGTTCATGCAGCAATTCTGCACGAGTGACTTGATGCGTGCCCGGTTCCGGCGGCGTTTGCGTGAGTGCACAGGCTGAAGCTGCCACTAACGCAGCGCTCATGATGAGCGCGCCGCGCATGGGCCGGACTGCAAGCCGATTCAGCGAATTCAATTTCATGGCAATGCTCCTTGGATGTTCGAGCGAGTGATGTCCGTAGTCGACTTGACTTCGCAGCATGACGCTCTGCACGGGTAGACCGCAGAACCGATCTCCTTATTCCCCAATCTCTCTCGCAAAAAAAGCGTCCGTGGCATCAGCGATAAGAGGAGACAGCGACACGCCCAACCGCACAGTGGCTTGACGCTCGGCCCCGCTACATCCGTCGCCGTGCCTCGTGAGCGGGAATAAACCTGGTGTCTGCGCGGTTCTACAAGTGCACGGCGGACCAGTTCCCGGGAATGATCGTGATCCCGGAAACCGGCACGCGATGCATGCCCAAGCGTAGCCTTCACGGCGATGCGCTTTGGAAGCTGTTCCTACTGTATTTGGAGATCGTCATGAAAATCCTGATTTCGGCCGTTGTCGCTGCATTGGCATCCTTCGCAGCCCTGGCCCATGCATCCAACATCCCCACCAATGCCGCAACCTCAGACAGTAAAACCCATGTCAACGGGCCGCGCGATCCCTACACCGATGGCGCGAAAGCAGGCAAATTCGATGTCTATTCCGACGGCGCAAGAGTCACGGATCGGCGCGATCCTTTCACCGACGGCGCGCACAGCTAAGACGCTGCGAGAAGCGCAGGGGGGCCGCGGGCCGCCCGCATTGCGCCATGTGGCGGGCGGCGTGAGCCGGCGCCATGTGGCGCAGGCTGGAGGGATTTCGCCCAAGGCCAGAGCCGACGCAAGGCCCCCCGATGCCCCGTGGCCCGTCTTGGTCGAATAGGTCTTCGCATTCAGCTCATACCTGGCCCGCACCGCGGCATCCAGGTCCACGCCTGTCGCCGTCACCAGCCGCACCAGGTAGATCGTGATGGCGGCTAGCCCATGCTCCCTATGCTCCCCATGCTCGCGCTCCCTCGACCGACGGTTTGCTCAACACTGGATTGACGTTGGACGCGGATACCATCCTGGCCGACCGGGATGAGCCGCGCCTCCTACGTCTCTGGCACGAGCCCGTTCCACGCCGGCGAAGCTAAGATACGAATTCGGCTGCGTCCCGACGCCGGAGGGTGCGCAAGCTGCCGCGCGCATTGCAGAAGGGGACTCCGCAGTGCAGGCACCCGGCGGGCAACAGCCGGCGCATCGAGAGCGTGGAGAGCAAAGCATGTCACTCTTTCCCTATCTTCAAAGGTTGCGGCCGACGGGGGTGCGATCGGTTCGGCTGTCCACCGGACTGGTGCTGTTTGCCTACGTAGGCACGCACCTCCTGAATCACGCGCTGGGGAATATCTCGCTCGCATGGCTGGAGCGTGATCTGCTTGTACAGAAGTTCATCTGGCAGGGATGGCTGGGAACAGCCTTGCTGTACAGCGCGCTGGCGACGCATTTCTTCCTGGGTCTGTGGGCTCTGTACGAACGGCGCTCGTTGCATTGGACTCCGGGCGAGGTGGCGCAGCTCGTCCTCGGCTTGTGCATACCGCCGCTGCTAGCCAACCACGTTGTGAATACACGGGTCGCCCTTGCCGAGTTCGGCCTGAACAAGGGGTACGCGCAGTTGCTGTACTCGTTCTGGATCGATTCACCGTTCTTCAGCCGCGTGCAGCTGATGCTGTTGGTGGTCGCCTGGCTGCATGGGTGTTACGGCATCTGGTTCTGGTTGCGATTGAAACCATGGTTCGGGGCGTGGCGGAGCGTGCTGCTGAGCGTCGCCGTGCTGCTCCCGGTGCTCGCGCTGCTAGGCTTCTTGCAGGGCGGACGGGAAGTGATCGCGCTCGCGCAGGATCCCGTCTGGCGCGCCGCGGCGACCCGGCCGGCGATCATCGGAACGGGATTGCAGAATCTCTGGCTCGCCGAGATGCGCAACGACTTTTTGCTTTTCGATGGTGGTGCGCTGCTGATGGTGCTCGCAGCGCGGCTGGTGCGCACGGTGCGCGAGCGCCGAGCCGGGCGGCTCTGTGTTCTGTATCCGGACGGGCGAAGGGTATTCGCGCCGCTCGGATTTTCGGTGCTCGAGGCTAGCCGCATGGCCGGCGTTCCCCATGCCAGCAGTTGCGGTGGCCGCGCCCGATGCACGTTGTGCCGGGTGCGCGTGCTCAGCGATGCGCCGCTGCCCGCGCCCGCCGAGGCGGAGCGGCGCGTTCTGGAGCGGCTGGGAGCGGATTCGCAGACGGTTCGCCTCGCCTGCCAGTTGCGGCCGACCCATGATCTCTCCGTGTGGCCATTGGTGCCGCCGGCAGCATCCACGGCCTTCTTGCAACGGCGCCAGCGGGACGTCATGCCGCAAGAGCGATTCGCGGCGTTCATGTTCGTGGATATGCGGGAGTCCACAAAGCTCGCGGCGGCACAATTGCCGTTCGACAGCCTATTCGTTGTCAGTCGCTTCCTGAGTGCGGTCAGCTCCGCGGTAGTCCAGGCGGGCGGCCTGCCAAACCAGTTCCTGGGGGATGCAGTGCTCGCGATCTTTGGCTTAAGCAGCGAGCCGTCCACCGCTTGTCGTCAGGCGCTCAGAGCGGTGCCGCTGGTGGCAGCCAATATTGACGAACTCAACGCCGCGCTCAAGCAGCAGCTGCAAGCGCAGATCCGGTTTGGCATTGGATTGCATTGCGGCCGGGCGGTGATGGGTGAGATTGGTTTTCGCGAGCATGTCACGTTCACTGCGATTGGTGACCCGTTGAACGTGGCCTCGAGACTTGAGCAGTTAACAAAGGAGATCGCTTGCGAGGCGATCGTCTCGGAACAGGTCTTCCAGCATGCCGGCGTTTCAGCCGCAGGCCTGCCGCAGCTTGCCGCACGCCTGCGAGGCCGCGATGACCCGATGCCCGTCCGTGTGCTGTCCAAGGCGGCGCAGATGCCTCGGGCCTGACTATGCCCGCTACGCCACGCCGGCAGCTTTGGCCGATGAAGGGCTGGTCGCCGACCTCACCTTGGATGGCCGCTCATCGCTACGCAACGGACGCGGCGCGGACAGAGGCTGGATGCCTGCTTATCGGTGCGGGCATTCATCGCATCCTGACTTGCTTTGCTTGCGACGGTACATCAATTGCACGAAGAAGCACGACCTCCAGGAAGCAGCGCCGATATCGAGGTTGCATCAAATCCGAGGGCGGTTCTGACGGTAAGCATGAAGATCGGATCTGCAAGCGACTGCTTGTGCAGCGCGAATCCAACCTCAGCAAATGGACTCGTGACGGAGAGATCGGGGTTCGCAGCCCGAAAGGAAAAGCACATCAGAAACTCGCAGTCGTGGCGTTGGGCCTCGACACCGAAATCGATCACGGTGAGGTGCCAGTCTCCATCATCCCTCGTTAGAGGTATTAGGAGCTGGCGGGCGAGCGCCTCAAGATAGGCGCGGTTCTGCACGATGGATGCGGCCTTCTCGATCCCCAGTGAGCTCGGCATGCCGTGGACATCGGCGACGACAACTTCCGTAAGATCCGAGAGTACCGCCATCCATTCGTCGCGCGTGGTAGCACCGAACCTGTTGATGAGCGAAAACTCACCAGGCGTTGCGAACCCCATTTCGCCGCGCGGCTCCGATGCCGGCATCGGGTGAGAGCTCGATTTGGTGGCCGCCGGCAGCCGTGCCATCCGCGCCAAAGGATCGTTCAACTGCGAACAATATTCAATGGCTTCGATCGTCGCCCGCCGAATGCGATCGGTGGGCAGACCGCGACTCTCTGCAGGCATTGCGGCGGCTCTGCCCGTCCGAGCCGCTTGAGCGTTTCGAGCCAGCAGCGCCTCGAAATCCATCCGATAGTGTCGTCCAAACTGCAGATGCTTCTGCTTGAGCCGCGCCGACTGATCCCGAAGCCAAATGTCGCCAAGGTCTGCATAGGCGTCCATATGGACTTCATTGATGGGCATGACAGACTCCTTGCTTGAGGCTATACCGTGCACAATGCCGGACTCGTGGAACGGAGACATGTTGCGACTGGCTCGCAATGAAGTGTAGGCAGCCGGTTCTGGGCGCGCTCTCCGTTTCTTGCGATTGAATCCAACACGCCTATCCGAATTTGTCGATCGGGCGTTTCGCACGTCTTGGTAACTGAATGCGTAAAACTGGAAGGTCCCGCTCCCTGCGCGCATCTTCCCTGCTGGCCTGCGCGTCGCGCTCATGCTGACCCTCCGGGCGCGAGCGTCATCAGGCTGGACAAGTCGAGACTCGCCTTCAGTGAGACGCACAGATTCATTGCGATTAAGGCGGGCAGTACATCGGCCCGGCGAACGCCATTGGCGAAGGCGCATTCAATGCCGCAACTATCCCCCTGATCAACGACGGCCAACGACGCTACGGAGAACCTACCGTTGTGTGCAGACTGGCTACGGCCTCCGGCGGGCTGGGAAGTTCCAGCGGCTATCTGTTCCGTACGTGCGAAGGCTTGCGCGCCAATGGAAACCACCACGCGGCACTGGAGCGGCTAGCCACTCTAGTGCGCACCGCTCACACAGACGATGAGGTGCTGTCACTGGCCTGGACGGCGAGTCGACCATCGGATTGGTTTGCGCAGCAAGAATCGGAGTTTCGATCAACGCACGGATGCCTATTCTCTTGCTCAGGGCATCGAATGGTTTCGATGAACCTTCCCGAAACTAACTGTGAGGATCTTTCCAATGAGCAAAGAAGAGCAGAACAAGGCCGTCGTCGGTCGTTGGTTCACGGAATTCTGGGGCAAGAATGTCAATCTCGCGGTGATCGATGAAATTGCCGCGCCGAACATGCTGCTCAAGTACTCGCTGCACGAGCCCCGTCGTGGCCGTGAGGACATCAAGGCCTTCATGATCGACTTCCGTGCCGCGTTCCCCGATCTCAACTTCTGGGGCACGGCTGAGCTGATCGCCGAGGGCGACTATGTCGTCGGTCAGTGGGAAGGTGGCGGCACCCACACGGGCCCGGCATTTGATGACTTCCTGATCGGCGGTTTGCCTGCCGCAACCGGCCGCAAGATGCACTTCACCGGTACCACCGTGTTGAAGGTGATCGACGGCAGGATCGTAGAAGAACTCGGCCTGGACGACGGCGTGGCTGCGCTGACCCAGCTCGGCCTGATCAAGGGGGCCGCCATTAATGGAGACGGCTGATCTCCAGAAATCAGGAGAGGTCACGTGACGCCATACTGGCGTCGCGTGACCCTTCTTCATTGCGCACCTCATATTCACGTCGCGTGATTTCAGAATGCCCGAGCTGGAAACGGGGCGTACCGGATAGGATGAGGTCGTAGATTCCTGGACAGTGAGATCGATCAGCCTTGAGAGGACATCACTGCCACGATTCGAATCGGTTACGCACCCGGTGCCTATGATCTCTTTCACATCGGGCACCTCAATCTCCTGCGACAAGCCAAAGAGCATTGCGACATTCTCATCGCCGGCGTCGTGGCCGACGAGGTTCTGATTCAGTACAAGGGGGGGGAAGCCCGCTTCGCGGGTTTCGGTGTCGAGGTTCCATATGGAAGGCTCACATCGAGCAGTGCGCTTTGCTGACTGGCCGAGATTGGCCGACAGCGGTCGTGCGCTGTCCCGGCGCCGAACCCGGGCTTCTGGACCATACCTCTGGAGCAGCCGCGCCCCCATCGGGCTGCACGGCAATCCAGCCAATTCCGGATTTCTAGTCCAGCAAAAGCGCACGTAGTCCAGCTAATTCCGGTTCCCTACAAGAGTTGGGCCTTCTCGCTGTCGCAAGGCGCCTCAACACCTCGGTAGTGCCCATCGCTCCCCCGGAATATGGCGAAGGCCCAGACGACCGATCGCGAATGCCCGCTCTCGTCTAAGCTTTGAAGCAGTCGGTTCACGTCAGAGGCTTGGGACGCTGCTGTGCCGGCAAGTGTGGAATCCAAGGAGAAACGCCCATGTCCAGACTCAGAATTCACGGATTCGCCGTATCCATCGATGGCTACGGCGCCGGCCCCCGCCAGAGCCTTGCGGATCCCCTTGGCGTCGGAGGTACCGCCTTGCATGAATGGGTATTCGCCACGCGCACGTTCCAGCACATGTTTGGCGGTGTTGGGGGCACCACGGGGCCGGATGACGACTTCGCGGCACACGGCTTCGACCACATCGGCGCCTGGATCATCGGGCGCAATATGTTTGGCCCTGTCCGCGGCGCGTGGCCCGACGATAGTTGGAAGGGATGGTGGGGCCCGGAGCCCCCCTATCACACGCCCGTATTTGTGCTGACCCACCATCCGCGCGAATCGGTCGCGATGGAGGGCGGCACCACCTTCCATTTCGTCACCGATGGCATCCATGCCGCGCTGGAGCGCGCCAGGGCAGCCGCCGGAGGGCGCGATGTCCGTTTGGGAGGCGGCGTGGCGAGCGTGCAACAATACCTGCGCGCCGGGTTGGTTGATGAAATGCACCTGGCGCTGGTGCCAGCGGTGCTGGGCGCGGGCGAAGCCTTGCTCGCCGGTATCGATCTGGGCAAGCTGGGTTACGCATGCACCCGGCACGTCGGGACGCAGGCGGCGATGCACGTCGTGCTGACAAGGCGCCCATAGCCGAGCGGGGGAATTTGTAAAAAAAGCGCAAGCCTCGTCGATCCGGGGCACGTTCAAGCGTCGTGGCAGTACAGGGACGAGCGGGACGCTCCGCGCGGCCTTCCCCTATGAGTTCAACAGCGAAAGGAATCCACATGACCCAAGCCATCGCATATCTCGCCTTCGACGGCAACTGCGCCGAAGCCATGCGCTTCTACGAGCAGGCCCTCCACGCCAAGCTCGAAGTGCTGATGAGCGGCGCCGACTCGCCCATGGCCGACCAGATGCCGAAGGAGTTTGCCCACCGCATCTTGCACGCGCGGCTCGCACTGCCCGGTGGCGGCACCCTCTACGCCGGCGATAGCCCGGCGAACGTGCCGTACGAGGGCATCAAAGGCGTCTCCATCGCGCTCGACTATCCAAGTACGGAAGAAGCCGAGCAGGTGTTTGCCGCCCTTGCTGCCGGCGGCAAGGTGACCATGCCGATGCAACCCGCCTTCTGGGCCGAGCGCTGGGGCATGCTGGTCGACAAGTTTGGCACGCCGTGGATCGTCAATGGGCATCCGCTGCCATTCTGATATGGCATGCCCGACGGGGCAGGAGCCTCGTGCTGCGGCGCGGCTGCGCCCAACGTCGGCCGTCGCGCTGCGCGCGGCGGACTATCGAAAACGCTTGCTATCGCCAAAACGAAGCCTGAACGCGGCTGGGCTCAACGTCAGAAGACACCAAGCGCAAGACCGGCCGCCAATCCAGCGCCGAGTTCGGCACAGTGCGTAAGGTCTTCCGCGCCGATCTCCTTGTGTGCCAGGATGCGGTCCGGCGTCTGTGCATGGGTGCAGACTATCAGGCCTGGCGCCACACACTTGAGGCGCCAGCCGGTGGCGATGCGTTCGACCTGACGCAGTGCGTTCTGCCCGTCGCTGCCGGCACAGATCATGGTCGCGTACGGGCGGCCGTTCACACGGTCAAGTGCCGCGTAGTAGCAGCGATCAAAGAAGTCCTTCATCAGCCCGGACATCGCAGCCAGGTTCTCCGGCGTCGCGAACAGATAGCCGTCGGCTGCCAGCACATCGTCCGGGCCGGTCTCGGCCGCTCGCTGCAGCTTGACCGCGACGCCAGGCTGCATACGCGCCGCGTCGGCTGCCGCCTCGGCCATCTGCTCTGTTCCTCCGGTCATCGTGTGGTAGATGATCAACAGCGTCTTCATTCGTTCCTGCTCGCCGGCCGCCGGTACCCTGCGAACTCTATCACGCCGGCAAGGCCTTGATCACGCCACCACCCTCGTCATCCCGATGCGCTCGCCACCCGCCAGTATTCAGGGATGGCCGCTGTGTCCCTTCGCCAGCGGCAGCATTGGCTGCGCGCCGCTGGCCGGCCCGAGCTTCGCCTTTCTCTTGTCTGCCATGGCCTTGTCGATCACCTTCTGCTGCGCCAGGTCGTGAAACGCGTGGGCACGAAGGGGCAGTAGCAGGACGGGAACCAGGGTAAGCAGGGTAAGCAGGGCAAATACAAGCTTCTTCATGGCAGGACTCCTTGTTGACGAGCGGGAGATGTCAAATCTCATGTCGGGGTAGATCACTCTTGCCTTCGCCGTTCAGAACCGGACGATCAGGTCCGCCGCTACCATGGTCTGGACCCGTTTCGTGCCGCCGTTGAAGGCGGGACTGCTTGCCGTATAGCGATTGATCTCGGGCCGGAAGATGAGCGACTGGTTGAAGAAGTGCGTCCAGCTCACTGCCTCGCCCCAGTATCTGGCGGGAGTGCCCGTGCGCTGGCCCTGGCGGTCGTCCATGTATTCGAGGCGGAACGAGACGCTGTCCTTGGAGCTGAACTGCCAGTTCAGGTAATCCACGACGGCGATTTCGCTGGTTTTGAAGCGCTTGCTCGGGTCGGTGAAGAAGGCACTGTTCAAGCATCCATTGGGGGTTGCCGGCCCGTCGCCGCCGACCTGGCCGGTACAAACGGGAACATTGTTCTCCTTCATGTACCAGGCCTCGATCGCGTTGTTCAACGTCTGGCTGAAGCGGTGGCTCCAGGTTGCCACCCACTGGTTGACGTTGTTGTATGCATAGTTGGCGCCGTTGATCGTATTCGCGCAGCCGTAGATCGAGTCGGAATTGGCATTGTTGATCCACTGCGCGCAAACCAGTGGCGACAGCTTCGAACCCTGGGTGCCGGGCATGGTGTCGTTGCCGCCGGTCAGGCCAAACTGCACCGTCCAGTTCTTGCTCAGCTTGATGGAATCAACCACGCCGATCTGCGTGTACGGGTCATACGCATAGAGCAAAGAGTGACTGAACATATAGTTGTCGGGCGCGAGCTGGGCCTCGATGTCGGGCAGCGAGATAAAGCGACCCACACGAATGTTCATGCCCTCCGCAACGCCAGGAATGTACGTATCGACATACGCCATCGGGATGTCGAAGCCGTATTGCTGGTTCTTGCTGAGCAACTGGTTGCTCCAGAAACCCTTCATGGTGGTGAAGCGGTAGTCCATGCCGTACAGCAGGTCGAAGCGGAAGCCGAAGTCGATGTGATCGGTCTGGTACGTGTCGGGCAGGCGCGTCACACGCAGGTCCGCCTGGTGTAGTTGTATCGAGTTGGGGATCTGATCGTAGGCGGCCGGCGCGTTCGTGTAGCGGTTGCCAGGCTGCCGCTGCGAGGTGCTCATATTGCCGCCGATTTCCACCCAGCCGCTGATTTGCGTGCGCGAATCCTTCCAGAAGTCGGTGGACTCGCTCAGCGCCTTCATCAGCGGATAGACCGGCGCGTTATTGCGGTCGCCGATGGTCGGCGTGCCGCCCATCTGATATTCACCGTAGGGAAAGGGCGGGGAGTTCTGCGGCGCGGGAAACTTGCGCAGTTCGGGCGCGTCCCCACCGCTGCCGCCGTCGCCCGTGTAGGGCCACGGCGTATCAGGCATCGCCTGCGAACCATCGGCGTACGCGCGGATGAACGTGCCGATGGCGCTGCTGGATTCCGGCTTTGGCGCAGCCGCCGGGGTTGCCGCATCGTCGGCGAAGGCGCACTGGCCGAGCGCCAGGCTGAGGACACCAAGCAAGGCCGGCATTAGCCTTGGCAGCCTTGGTAGTTTTTGCACTTTGAACGACAGCATATTCTAGGTTCACTTGGAATGGGGCACGTTTTATGACTTCTCCTGAACGTAAGGCTTGATGAGACTCCCCTGGCCTGCCTTGCGTTGCCAGCGATTTAGCCATGCACAACATAAAATATTCGTTAAGAATGCTGCACTGCGATATAGAAGATTCAATAATGCCAGCAGCCCGGCACACATCTGGTGCAAAGCTTTGAATTCCGACATGGAGCCGCAAGATATTCTTTATGTCTTCGATATTTTGCCGCCCGTTTTTTGATCATTTTTTTATTTGTATTTAGGCTTAATGGATCTAAGTCGGTAACTCTCTTGCGAAGACAATGCATTGTGTAATCTTGATCGACGATGAACGTTCGATGCAGTTCATCCTGCGGCGCTTCCTGGCAGGAGAGGGCTATCAGGTCTTCGTGGCCGAGAGCGGCAAGGAGGGCATCAAGCTGGCCGGCTCCCGGCGGCCTGATGTGGTTCTGCTCGATGTCCGCCTGCCGGATATGAGCGCCATACGCGTGATCGATGAAATCCGCAAATGGTCGAGCGTGCCAATCCTGGCGATCTCGGGATCGGACACGGAGGACGACAAGATCCGCCTGCTCGATGCCGGCGCCGATGGCCACCTGACCAAGCCCTTCGGCATGGGCGAACTCGCGTCGCGGATCCGCGCATTGCTGCGGAGACGCTTTCCGGAACTGGACGCCGCGCCGCTGCGCAAGAAGAGCCGGCTCCAACTCGATCCGTTCGCATGTGTCGCCAGCATCGACGAAAAGACGATCGCGGTCACGCCGCGCGAGTTTCGCCTACTCTGGCTGCTGTCATCGAGCCAGGGCAAGGTTGTGCCGCACGGGCGCCTGCTCAGCGAGGTCTGGGGCCCCTCGCATCAGGGCGATGCGCACTACCTGCGCGTCGCCATCGCCAGCCTGCGCAAGAAGTTGAGCCAGGCCGGCGGGCAACCACACATTATCCGCACTGTGCCAAAACTTGGGTATGTGCTTGATCAAGACAAGAGGCAACAATGAACGGATGAAACGGGAACTCTCACTGCCGGTGATGCGCCTGGCGGTGCACAGACCGACGAAGACGACCAAAGCCCCGGCTGCAACCGTGATGCTGGACCTGGGCAAGGCCAGGGATACGCAGGGGTCGAGAAGGTCGCGTGATACCTGTCAGCGCGACCTTCTCTGGTTGATCGGGATGCGCGTCAAACCTCGGCCTTCAGGCCGAGGAAGGATAGATGCGCCGTAGGCGTCCAATGCTGAGCTTAGTGCGGCGTTTTCTGCTGTTCGATGTATTGCCGCACAATCTCGATAGGCGCACCGCCACAGCTTCCAGCGAAGTA
>NZ_JBIUHC010000171.1:0-20780 GCF_044627735.1 Cupriavidus sp. CuC1
AACCGCCTGGGTCTGGCTATCTCAGGCACGTTTGCTCGTACGCCGATTGACCAATGCCTGAATTTGTCCTCACCCTCTTTACGAGTAAAGAAAAGTGACATCTCACACGTTCCAAAACGGCCAACACCGCCCAGCCGCGACAGCAGCTAGAAGCGCTAAAACACTGCCCACCAACGCCATTCTGCATCAGCAGCTAGTAGCGCTAAAACACTTCCCCACTCACGCTATTCTGCATCAACAGCTAGAAGCGCTAAAACATCGCCCACTCACGCGTGACCGATGCGCAAGCCGCGAACAGCCAGTTCCGCCCCTACACCACCAAGGCGGGATTCGACCGCGCCAGCCTGGCGGTGTCCTGGGAATATGAGATCTCGCGCGCCTGGTCGGTCAACAGCACGGTGGCCGTGACCCGCATGCTGGGTGACAGCGGCAACAGCCCGATCGTGCGCATCGCGCGAAGCGGGCAGACTTCGCCGGAGAGGACCTGAAGCGGTGCGTTTCGGCACCATGGTGGGGACAGTCGTCTATACTTGTCAGCATGCTAACAAGTTGGTGAGTGGAATGTCCTCTGCAAAACGTCAAACGACGCGCGCCGCGACGCCGGTCGAGGATCCGGCGCAGTCCGAAACGGACCCGGCCAAGGAGCTGCTTTGGGCGCGGCCCGGCTTTCTGGTGCGCCGCCTGCACCAGATCCACGTGGCCATGTTTTTCGAGGAATGCAAGTCGGCCAGCATCACGCCGGTGCAGTACGCCATCCTGACCGTGCTGTCCGTGCTGCCGGGGCTGGACCAGACCGCGCTGGGGCAGGAGGTTGGCTTTGACCGCACCACCACCGCCGATGTGGTGCGCCGGCTGGAGGAGCGTGGCCTGGTCGAGCGCAAGGACAATCCGGCCGACCGGCGCACGCGTCACGTCCACCTGACCAAGGAAGGGCAGACCGTGGTGGCATCGCTGCGCGCCGACATGGAGCGCGCGCAGGAGCGCATGCTGGCGCCGCTGCGCCCGGCCCAGCGCAAGGTGTTCATGGACTTGCTGTCGACGCTGGTCGAGGCTAACAACGACTATAGCCGCACCGTATTGCGCATCATGTAGTGAAGGCGCGCCGGCATGGGGCCGGCGCCTGGATCAAACCGGCTCACACCGGCTCACACGGGATAGACCAGGTCGTTGGCGATGATGGTGGTGTCGTACACGACCTGGCGCTCCGCCAGCAGCAGCTTGCCCTCGATGCGGGCGAAGCGGTCGTGATAGGTGCCCGCCATGTGGATGGTGGTAGGGCCTTCGACCAGCGTCTGCAGCAGCAGGAAGCTGGCCTGCGCCTGGATCTCGCCAAACTTGCTTTCATCGGTGACGCGCGTATTGGTGACCAGATGCAGCATATAGCGCGGCGCGAACATCTGGGTGCGCGCAATCGCCACCGCCCGGTCGTGCATCATGCCGCGGCCTTCGGCGTAGACCAGTCCCACCGGCATGCCGAGCTCCACGTTCTCCCGCGCCGTGACGCGGTAGATGCAATCCTCGGTAAAGAACTCCGGCCACGTTTCCACCATGCCGGCGTCGAGCACGGCGCAGTATTCGCTGTGGAAGGCGTCGATCTCCATGCGCAGCGCTTGCGCGCGCGCGGGGGCCAGCTTGCAGGGGCGGAAGAGACTATGCGCCATCGGTGTCATGGTTGGTGTGATCGTCAGTGTCATGCTGTCTCAGAACCCCATCACGCTGCGATAGTATTGGTACATGGCGCGGATCGCGGATTCCGAGATCAGCGAGTTGGCGGTGCCGACGTGGCCGGGATCCAGCTTGAGTACATTGCGGTCGGTGCTGGAGCGGCGCACGCCTTCCTGCACGAACTTCATCGCTTCATTGTCTTCCAGGCCGAGGAAGCCGGCCGGGCCCATCAGGTTGCCCTGGCGCAGGCGGTGCCGCGTCATCTCTTCGGTGTCGTCCTCGTAGCCGAACATGGTCCACTGCATCAGCATGCTGTCCGGGCCATTGGGCACGATCTGGCGCACGCCCAGCGTGTTCATCTCGCGCTGCACGATCAGGTTGGGCCAGATGGTCTGCATGGTGACGGACCACGGCGAATCGAATTCCTTGATGTACTCCAGGAAGCGGTCGTCCTGCAGGCGCATGCCTTCGTGGTAGGAGCGCATTTCCTTCTTGTTCTCGTCGCTGACCGCCGCGTACTTGTCTTCCTTCTTGGCCGAGGCCATGGTGCCGTGGCGGCCGTGCACCGGGTCGGCGATCATGGCCGAGTCGTTGCCGGCGACCAGCAGGCCAAACACCACCAGGAAGGAGTGCAGCAGCGTGGCGTGGTACGGGTCCTTCAGGTTCTCGTGGTACATCTTCCAGTTGCAGGGCAACTCGTTCTTGTAGTACCCGAGGATCTTGAGCGGCTTGCCGTTGAACACTACATCGAAATCCTTGAGGATTTCCGGCGTCATGTACGCGTCCAGCGGCTCCATGTCGCTGGCGTACGAGGCAAAGATCACCCCGTTGCGCATGGCCACGTTGAGCTTCACCAGGCCATGGTCTTCATTGCGGAAGTCCTTCGGCATGCCGCCAGCGCGGTTCACGCCGCGCTTGAAGGGCACGCCCTGCAGGTTGCCCTTCAGGTCGTAGGACCACTGGTGATACGGGCAGACGAACTCCTTGGCGTTGCCCTGGCCATGGCGGCAGAACTCCGCGCCACGGTGCGCGCAGCGGTTCTCGAAGACATTGACGGAGCCGTCTTGCGCGCGGGCCACGACGACGGGCGTCGGTCCGACATAGGAGCGCTTGAAGTCGCCGGCATTGGGGATCTCGGCCTCCAGCGCGACGAAGTTCCACGAGCGGCCGCGGAAGATCTTTTCCAGCTCCAGGTCATACACGGCGTTGCTGGTGTACACCCAGTCCGGGATGAAATGCAGGGCGTCTTCCGGCCACTGGCAGGCGGCCAGCTCGGCATCCTTGGCGCGCGGCGTGCGGTTGATGACCGCATGGGTCTGGTACATGTTGGTTCCTCGTTCGGGATCTTGGGGATCTTCAGGATTGGGTTTCGCTCGCGCGCGCGGCGGTGGCTTCGCGTACCGCTTGCTTCAAGGGCAGGGCGGTGTCGCACAGCAGGCCGATCTCGCAGGCGGTGCGTAGTTCGATCAGGTTGCGGAGCTGGCGCAGGTCGCCGCCCGCGTTGACGGCGATGGCGTGGCGCAGTTGCGCGCCGGCCATGCCGAGCAGCAGGAATTTAGGGGGCTTGTCGCCGTCAGGTGCTTCGGCGCTGCCGCGCAGCGTGTAGACCAGCGCGGGGTCCACGGCGCCCTGCATCTGGATATTGCAGCCGAGCTGGTCGCTCCAGAACCAGGGCACGGCGGCCGGGGCCGTCTCCACGCCGAGCATGGCGGCCGCGGCGATGCGGGCCTGCTCATTGGCGTTCTGCCACGATTCCAGCCGCACCTCCTGGCCAAACAACGGCTGGTACTGGCTGGTGCAATCGCCAGCGGCAAACACGCCCGGCGCGCTGGTGCGGCAGTGCATGTCGACCTGGATGCCGCCGTTGCCCGGATGGAGCGCAAGCCCGGCCGTCTCCGCCAGGCCCACATTGGGATGCAGGCCGATGGCCACCACCGCCAGCGGCGCGCGCAGGGCGGTGCCATCCGCCAGCATGACGGCAACCTCGTGCGCGGCCGGCGGGATCGACGCGATCCCGCAGCCCAGCCGCAGGTCGATGCCGAGGCTGCGCACGCGTTGCGCCAGCCAGTCCGAGAACACGGGTGGCACGGCGCGCTGCAGCAATCGCGGCGCGGCTTCGATCACAGTGACTTCCAGCCCCATGGCGCGGGCGGTGGATGCGGTTTCCAGCCCGAGGAAGCCGCCGCCGATCACCAGCACGGCACGCTCGCGGCGCAGCGCGGCCCGCAGGCCGCGCGCATCGGCGAGCGAGCGCAGGTAGTGCACCCGGGGCTGCCCCTCGGGCAGGGCGGGCAGGGTGCGGGCCCGCCCGCCGGTGGCCAGCAGGCAGCGGCTGAAGGCAATTGCCTCCCCGTTGGCGCAGTGCGCGGTGGCGCTGGCGGGATCGAGCGAGGCCACCGTGGTGCCCAGGCGCAGCTCGATGCCTTGCCCGGCATAGAAGCCGGCCGCGTGCACGCCGATGCGCTCGTCCTGCTGCTCGTCCGCCAGCACGGCCTTGGACAGCGGCGGGCGCTCATACGGCGCATGGGCCTCGCCGCCCACCATGACGATGCCGCCGTCATGGCCCAGCGAGCGCAGCGCGGCGGCGGCGGTGGCGCCAGCCTGGCCGGCGCCGATGATCAGGATGGGGGCGTCTTGTGGCATGACCGGCGCTCAGGCGGTGACCATGACATCGACCAGCACGTCGCTGTCCACGATCTTGACCGGGTAGACGCGGATGCCCTGGGTGGCGGGCGCACACATGGCCTGGCCGGTGCGGATATCGAAGCGCGCCTGGTGCAGCGGGCATTCGATGCAGCCGTCCTCCAGGTAGCCGTCCGACAGCAGCGCGTACTGGTGCGTGCAGACGTTGTCGGTGACGAAGTATTCCCCTTCGCTGCGGTACAGGGCCAGTTGCGCGTCCCCGAGCGTGAGCGGCATCACTTCATCGTCCTGAAGCTGGCCGGTCGTGGCGATCTTGGTCCAAGCCATGATGCATCTCCTTTAATCAGTATGCTGATCATTAATGCTCAGTGTACTGATTTAAATTGCCGACTGAATCAGCGTTAACCCTTGGGCGTGGTCGAGGCGGCGGAATGGCCGTGGAAGGGCGTGGCGGCGCTGGCCGGGGCAGGGCGCGCCAGTGCGGCCCTGCGCTCCAGCAGGGCTTGCACCTCGCCCATGATGCCGCGGCGGAAGGTGAGCACGCAGACCACGAAGATCAGGCCAGTGACCATGCTGACCGACTCGCCCAGCGTGTTGAACCAGTCCACGCCTGTCAGCGCGGCCAGGCTGCTGCCGGCGTCTCCCAGCTTGTTCTCGAGCGCGACGATCACCAGCGCGCCCAGGATGGGCCCGGACAAGGTGCCCATGCCGCCAACCAGCGTCATCAGGATGACGGATCCGGACATGGCCCAGTGCACATCGGTGAGCGTGGCAAAGCCGAGCACCAGCGTCTTCAATGCGCCCGCCAATCCCGCCAGCGCGGACGACAGCACAAAAGCCAGCAGCTTGAAGCGGTCCGTGTCATAGCCCAGCGAGATGGCGCGCGGCTCGTTCTCCTTGATGGCCCGCAGCACCTGCCCGAACGGCGAGTTGACCACGCGCGCGATCAGCAGCAGCGCAGCGCCGACAACGATGGACACCACGTAATACATGGTCAGGTCGCCTTCCAGCGAGAGCAGCCCGAACAGGCTGCCGCGCGGCACCGCTTGCAAGCCGTCCTCGCCGCCCGTTACCGGCGCCTGCAGGCAGAAGAAATAGAACATCTGCGCCAGCGCCAGCGTGACCATCGCAAAGTAGATGCCCTGGCGGCGGATCGCCAGCGCGCCAAAGGCCAGGCCGAGCAGTGCGCCGAACGCCGTGCCCGCCAGCAGCCCGAGCTCCGGCGTGGCGTGCAGGGATTTCATCATGTAGCCGCAGGCATAGGCCGCGCCGCCAAAGAAGGCGGCATGGCCGAAGGACAGCAGCCCGGTAAAGCCCAGCAACAGGTTGAAGGCGCAGGCAAACAAGGCAAAGCACATCAGCTTCATCGCCAGCACCGGATAGGCGCCGAGAAACGGCGCCAGCGCGACGGCCACCATCAGCAAGGCCCCGGTCAGTCTTGCGCGAGAATCATGGGTCATCATTTTTCCTTTCCGAACAAGCCGGCGGGGCGCACCATCAGCACGCACACCATGGCCACGAAGACGACGGTTGCCGAGGCTTCCGGGTAGAACACCTTGGTCATGCCTTCAAACACGCCCAGGCCAAGGCCGGTAAAGATGGAGCCGAGGATCGAGCCCATGCCGCCGATCACCACCACGGCAAACACGGTGATGATCAGGTTCTGGCCCATCAGCGGCGAGATCTGCATCACGGGCGCGGCCAGCACGCCGGCAAAGGCGGCCAGCCCCACGCCGAAGGCGTAGGTCAGCGTCACCAGCAACGGCACATTGATGCCGAATGCCTCCACCATGCGCGGGTTCTCCGTGCCGGCGCGCAGGTAGGCGCCAAGCCGCGTCTTCTCGATCACGTACCAGGTGGCAAAGCACACGACGAGCGAGGCCACGACCACCCAGGCGCGGTAGTTGGGCAGCACCATGAAGCCCACGTTGGTGGCGCCCGTCAGCGCCTCGGGCGTGGCGTAGGACAGGCCGGAGACCCCGTACGCCGAGCGCAGCAGCCCTTCGATCAGCAGGCAGATGCCAAGCGTCAGCAGCAGGCCATAGAGGTGGTCGAAGCGATAGAGCCGGCGCAGCATGGTGCGCTCCAGCACCACGCCGAGCACGCCTGTGGCGAGCGGGGCGAAGAGCAGCATCAGCCAGTAGTTCAGCTCCAGGTAGTTCAGGCCGGCCCAGGCCAGCACGGCGCCCAGCATGAACAGCGCGCCATGGGCGAAGTTGATGACGTTGAGCAGGCCAAAGATCACTGCCAGCCCGAGGCTCAGGATGGCGTAGAACGAGCCGTTGACGAGCCCGAGCAGCAACTGGCTCAGCAGGGCGGGCATGGGTATGCCAAAAAAGTCCATGACGATGTTTCCTTACACGCCAAGCAGGGCGTTCAGCGTGGGCATCTTGCGCGCGAGCGCGTCGGCGTCGAAGCGCTCCACCATGCGGCCGTGCTCCATCACGTAGAAGCGGTCGGCGAGCGGCGCGGCGAAGCGGAAGTTCTGCTCCACCATGACGATGGTGTAGCCGCGTTTCTTGAGCGTGGTGATCATTCTTGCGAGGGTTTGGACGATGACCGGCGCCAGGCCTTCGGAGATCTCATCGAGCAACAGCACGCTCGCGCGGGTGCGCAGGATGCGGGCGACCGCCAGCATCTGCTGCTCGCCGCCCGACATGCGCGTGCCCTGGCTCTTGCGGCGTTCCCACAGGTTGGGGAACATCGCGTAGATCTCGTCCAGCGGCATCGGCTCACGGCCGGCGGCGTTTGCACCCGCACCGTCCGGCTTGAACACTGGCGGCAGCATCAGGTTTTCCTCGCACGACAGGCTGGAGAAGATGGCGCGCTCCTCCGGGCAATAACCCAGGCCCAGCGGCGCGATGCGGTGCGTCTTCATGCCGATGGTCTCGGTGCCGTTGACGCGGATCGAGCCCTTGCGGGCGCCGACCAGCCCCATGATGGCGCGCATGGCGGTGGTGCGGCCCGCGCCGTTGCGGCCCAGCACGGTGACGACCTCGCCCGGGCTGACGGTCAGGTCCACGCCATGAAGGATGTGGGATTCGCCGTACCAGGCGTGCAGGTCCTTGATCTGCAGGGCAGGGGTGGGCTGGCTAGTGGGTTGGCTCATCATGCGGCCTCCGTCAGTTCGGCATCGGCCGTACCCATGTACGCCTCCATCACCTGCGGGTTGCGCGCCATTTCCTCGTACGAGCCTTCGGCCAGGATGGCGCCGCGCTGGAGCACGGTGATGCGCTCGGCGATGGACGACACCACGCTCATGTTGTGTTCCACCATCAGCACGGTGCGTCCCGCGGAAACTTGTTTGATCAAGGCCGTCACTACCTCCACGTCTTCGTGCCCCATGCCTTGCGTGGGCTCGTCGAGCAGCATCAGCTCGGGGTCCATGGCCAGCGTGGTGGCGATCTCCAGCGCGCGCTTGCGGCCATAGGCCAGCTCGGCGGTCGGCAGGTCGGCGAAGCCTTCCAGGCCGACGGCCTTGAGCAGCGAGACGGAGCGATCGTTGAGCTCGTCCAGCGAGCGCTTGCTTTTGCAGAAGTGATAGGCGGTGCCGAGCTTGCGCTGCAGCGCCACCCGCACGTTCTCCATCACGGTGAGCTGCGGAAATACCGCCGAGATCTGGAAGGACCGGATCACGCCCTTGCGGGCGATCTGGGCAGGACGCTCGCGCGTGATGTCCTCGCCGTTGAACAGGATGGTGCCGGCGCAGGGCGCGTGGAACTTCGTCAGCAGGTTGAAGCACGTGGTCTTGCCGGCGCCATTGGGCCCGATCAGGGCGTGGATGGTGCCGCGGCGCACGCGCAGGTCGACCTTGCTGACGGCGGTGAAACCCTTGAACGCCTTGGTGAGCCCGCGGGTTTCAAGGATGACGTCAGCCTGGCTCATGCATGCTCCGCTTTGCTGTCGTTGTTGTCATTGTTGTCATTGCGTGTTGCTGCATAGTGCGGTTCAGCATTGCGGCTCACTTCTTCACCAGTGCGCATTCGCTGGCGGACAGCGGGCGGAAGGCCGAGTCGCCAGGGATGGTGCCGAGGTACTTGACCAGATCCCACGGGCCCTTCGACTCCGCCGGCGACTTGGCCTGCGCCAGGTACATGTCATGCACCATGCGGCCGTCCACGCGCACCTTGCCGCCGTGCACGAAGTCGTCGTTGACAACGAGGGCGCGCATCTTTTCCGCCACCGCCGGGCCATCCACCGTCCTGGCGGCTTCCACGGACTTCAGGTAGTGCAGCACGCCGGAGTACACGCCGATCTGGCCGTGGGTCGGGTAGGCCTTGTGCTTGGCGTAGAAGCGCTCGACGAACGCCTTCGACCTGGCATCGAGGTCGGTCTTGAACGGGTCCACATAGGTCAGGCCCTGGGCCACGCCGGGGCCCAGGCTCTTCAGGTCGGTGATGAAGGTCGACGGCGTGATCACGGTCTGGCCGCCCTTGATCAGGCCGAATTCACCCGCGGCCTTGACGCCGTTGATCATGTCGTTGCCGGCGTTGGCCAGCACCACCACCTTGGCCTTGGACGCGGAGGCCGCCACGATGGGGCTGCTGAAATCGCTGGCGTTCAGCGGATGCTTGGTGCTGCCGACGTTCTTGCCGCCGCTGGCCTCCACCTCCTTGCGGAAATCCGATTCCAGCGACTGGCCCAGCGCGTAGTCCACGGTGATGTAGTACCAGCTGTTCTTGCCATCGGCGATCAGCCGCTTGACCAGCGGCGCCGACACCGAATACGTATCCCAGCCCCAGTGGAAGCCGGTAGGCGAGCAGTTCTGGTTGGTCAGCGCCATGGCGCCGCCGGTGGAGACGATATTGATCTTCTGCTTTTGTTTGGCGATTTCCTGCACCGCCAGCGCGGTGGAGGAGTTGGGGAAGTCGATCACCATGTCCACGCCATCGGTGTCGAACCAGCGGCGCGCCAGCGACGAAGCGATGTCCGCCTTGTTCTGGTGGTCGCCGGAAAGCACCGTGACCGGCTTGCCGAGTGCTTTGCCGCCGAACTCTTCCACGGCCATCTGCGCGGCGAGCACCGAGCCGCGGCCCGAGAGATCGGCGTAGGAGCCGGACATATCGGTAATCACGCCGACCTTGACGCCGTTGGCATCGGCCAGCGCAGCGGTGCTGCACAGCAGGGCCGTCAGGGCGGTGAGGGCGGGGATAAAGATAGGAACCGGGGAAGTGCGGCGTGCTTTATGCAGAGACTTCATGGGGGCGCTCCAGGCAGGGTGAATGGGGAAACAGGAAACCAGGAATCAAGGCAGTGGCGTCACTTCGCCATGCATCGTTTTGCGTGCCCCGGCTTTGTCCTGGTACAACGCTCAGTATGCTGACTATAAACTGCAGTGTACTGAGCAAATTCCGGGCCAGATGGGAAAGCCGGGCTAGGCGGATCAGGTGTCGAGGTCGCGGCCCCGGGTCTCGGGCACGAACACCATGCCGACGACAAACGCGATGGCGGCGATCGAGACTGGATACCAGAGGCCGAAGTACACATTGCCGCTGGACACGTTCATCGCTGTCACCACGAAGGACAGCATGCCGCCCACCCAGCCCGCACCGAGGTGGAAGGGCAGGGACAGCGAGGTGTAGCGGATGCGCGCGGGGAACAGCTCGACCATGAACGCGGCCAGCGGGCCGTACACCATGGCAAGGAAGAGGATGGGAATCAGCAGCATCAGGAACAGCATCGGGCGGTTGATGGCCGCCGGGTCCGCATGCTCCGGCCAGCCAGCGGCGACCAGCGCCTGCTTGATCAAAGCTTTGTCAAAGCCCTGCAGGGTCGTGTCGCCGATGCGCAGATCGGGCTGTGCGCGGGCCTCGTCCTGCGTGAACTCGTAGCCGACGCCGAGATCCGTCAGGTAGCCCTTGACCTTGTCGCACGCCGACACCGGCTCGGCAAACAAGCGGAAGTGGCAATCGCCGGCGCGCAGCTGCACGGCGTTGCGCTGCTGGAACTGCTCCAGCGCCGGGTTGGCGTAGTGCGTCAGCGCCTTGAAGATGGGCTGGGTGGTCAGCGCCGCCAGCAGGCAGGCGGCCATCATGATGTGCTTGCGGCCGATCCGGTCCGACAGCCAGCCGAAGAACAGGTAGCAGGGCGTGGCGATCACCAGGGCGATGCCGATCAGCAGGTGCACCAGCTCCAGCGGCACGTGCAACGTCTTGTTGACGAAGAACATCGTGTAGAAATGCCCGGTGCCGAAGATGGCGCCGAGCCCGGAAGCCACCACGAACAGCAGCAGCACGTACTTCAGGTTGGCCCAGTTGGTGAAGCTGTCCAGGATGGGCGACCTCGACGTGGCGTTGCCCGCTTTCATGCGGGCGAAGATCGGCGATTCATGCAGCTTGCCGCGGATATAGACCGACACCACCAGCATCAGGAACGAGACCAGGAACGGCAGGCGCCAGCCCCATTCGCGGAACTGCGCCTCGGTGAGAAAGGTCTTGAGCAGGTACACCACCAGCAGTGAAGAGAGCAGGCCGAGCGTGGCGGTGGTCTGCAGCGAGCTGGTGTACAGGCCGCGCTTTGCCACCGGAGAATGCTCGGCGACGTAGGTCACCGCGCCGCCTACTTCGCCGCCCAGGGCCAGGCCCTGCAGCAGGCGCAGCACCACCAACAGGATGGTCGCGGTGATGCCGATCTGGCCGTAGGTGGGCAACAATCCGACGCCCACCGTGGCGATCCCCATCAGCAGGATCGTCACCAGGAACGTGTACTTGCGGCCGATCTTGTCGCCCAGCCGGCCGAACAGCAAGGCGCCGATGGGACGCACCAGGAAGCCCGCGCCGAAGGTGGCCAGGCTGGCGAGGAAGGCTGTGGTCTCGTTGCCGGGCGGGAAGAACAATGCACCAAAATAGACCGCCAGCGCCGCGTAGATATAAAAGTCGTACCACTCCATCAGCGCCCCGAAAGACGACGCGAGGATCACCTTGCGTTCTTCCCTTGTCATGCCCTGCTTGCGCACGGCGGCACCATCATTGGTCAGGCTGATCGTCATGGTCGTTTCTCTCCGGGGGCAGTCAGCCTGCGCGTGTGTGTGCTCCACACTGTCAGCATGCTGAGTAATTTCAATCAGTGTACTGAGCAGAATTTGTCAGTGTTATGGGGGTTAACCCTTTTGGCGCCGGCTAGACATTCCCCAACCTCGTTGCTATATTAAAAATGCTCAGCATACTGATCAATTGGCCAGCCCCCACCCAAACAGGAGTCGCCACAGCATGACGAGAATTCGGAAGATTGCCCTGGAAGAACACTTCATGGCCCCCGGTTTCCAGGCCTATTCGAAGGGATATCTCCAGCACATCGACGCAGCGGTCATGGCCGATCTCGCCAAGCGCCTGGCTGATTTCGACGACATTCGCATCGGCGAGATGGATCGCGCCGGCATTGATTTCACCATCCTGTCGCAGACCGGCCCGGGTGTGCAGGGCGAGACGGATCGCGCTGCCGCCCTTGGCCGCGCTCGCGAGAACAATGACTTCCTGGCGGCCCAGGTGGCGCGCCATCCCACGCGCTTCGCCGGCTTTGCCGCGCTGCCGATGCATGACCCCGTGACGGCGGCGGACGAGCTGGAGCGCGCGGTCAAGCAGCTCGGCTTCAAGGGCTCGCTGGTCAACGGCCATACGCAGGGCGTGTATTACGACGATCCTGCCTACGACGTCTTCTGGGAACGCATGCAGGCGCTGGACGTGCCCATGTACCTGCATCCGACCGATGCGTTTGTCGCGCCGCACGTGTATGCCGGCCATCCCGAAATCAGCGGCGCGGCCTGGGGCTGGGGCGTGGAGACGGCAAGCCATGCGCTGCGCCTGGTGTTCGGCGGCGTGTTCGACCGCTTCCCCAGGCTCAAGCTCATCCTCGGCCATATGGGGGAGGGCCTGCCGTTCCAGCGCTGGCGTTTCGACAGCCGCTTTGCCGTGTACTCGCATGGCATCAAGCTGGCGAAGAAGCCGTCGGAGTACATCGGCAGCAATATCGTGATCACCACGTCGGGCGTGTGCTCGCCGGCCGCGCTCAACGGCGCCATTGCCGAGATGGGCGCCGAGGCCGTGCTGTTCTCGGTCGACTACCCCTACGAATCCACCGCGATTGCCGCTGATTTTATCGAGCAGGCACCGATGGACGAAGCCACCCGCAGCCTGGTCTGCCATGGCAATGCGGAACGTATTCTCAAGCTTTGAATATAGGTACACCGGATTCTGGTGCTGATGGTTTTCTCCCCTCTCCCGCTTGCGGGAGAGGGGCGGGGGAGAGGGCGGGCGGTGGCAATAGCGAAGGCTCTCACTTCGAGCTAGCACCCACCCTCTCCCCCAGCCCCTCTCCCACTGCGTGGGAGAGGGGAGCAAACCAGCGGTAGGCAAACGCACTCAAGTCCGACAAACCTGAACATCCACTTCCGACATTACGGAGCGCCCCGTGCAAAAAACTTTCCGGATCGGCCAGATCGTGCCGAGTTCCAACACCACGATGGAAACCGAAATCCCCGCGATGCTGCTCGCGCGCCAGCAGGTGCGGCCCGAGCGGTTCACCTTCCACTCCAGCCGCATGCGCATGAAGAAGGTGGTCAAGGAAGAGCTCGCCGCGATGGACGCCGAGTCCGACCGCTGCGCACTCGAGCTGAGCGACGCCCGCGTCGACGTGCTTGGCTACGCCTGCCTGGTGGCCATCATGGCAATGGGCCACGGTTATCACCGCGTCTCGGAAAAGCGCCTGCAGGCCCATACCGCGGCGAACGGCGCTGACGCGCCGGTGGTCACCAGCGCCGGCGCGCTGATCGACGCGCTCAAGGTGATCGGCGCCAAGCGCATCGCGGTGGTCGCGCCATATATGAAGCCGCTGACCGAGCTGGTGGTGGACTACATCCGCAACGAAGGCTACGAGGTGGTGGACTGGCGCGCACTGGAAATCCCGGACAACCTCGAAGTCGGCCGCCATGACCCTGCAAAGTTGCCTGGTATCGTCGCGCAGATGAACACCAAGGACGTGGACGCCATCGTGCTGTCGGCGTGCGTGCAAATGCCGTCGCTGCCGGCGGTAGCCAAGGTGGAAGCCATGACCGGCAAGCCAGTCATCACCGCCGCCATCGCCACCACCTACGCCATCCTCAAGCAGCTCGACCTGGAACCCATAGTGCCGGGCGCAGGCGCCTTGCTCTCGGGGGCTTACTAAAATGCGTACCTTTGTTTGCGGCGGTAACGTCCACGCCAACGGCATCCGCCAGCACTATCTCCGCTATGGCGGCCACACCGGCGCGCGCGTGACGCGCGATCCGGTGATCGTGGTGCCGGGCATCACCAGCCCGGCCATCACCTGGGGCTTCGTCGGCGAGCGCCTGGGCGAGCAGTTCGACACCTATGTGCTGGATGTGCGCGGCCGTGGCTTGTCGTCCGCGTCGGACACGCTCGACTACAGCCTGGACGCCCAGGCCGCCGATGTGGTGGCCTTCGCCCAAGCCATGAACCTGCCGAGCTACAGCGTGGTCGGCCATTCGATGGGCGCGCGCATCGGCATCCGCGCCGCGCGTAGCCGGCCCGCCGGGCTGGCGCGGCTGGTCATGGTGGATCCGCCGGTATCCGGCCCGGGCCGGCGCGATTATCCGGCACAGCTCGCGTGGTACGTGGACTCCATGGCGGTGGCGCGCCACGGCGTGGATATCGAAACCATGCGGCGCTTCTGCCCTACCTGGACCGACGAGCAACTGGCGCTGCGCGCCGAATGGCTGCACACCTGCGACGAGCGCGCCGTGCTGGCCAGCTTCCAGGGCTTCCATACTGACGACGTGCATGCCGACATGCCAGGCCTTGGCGTGCCTGCCTTGCTGATGGTGGCCGGCCGTGGCGATGTGGTCCGCCCCGAGGATATCGAAGAGGTCCGCGGGCTGTTGCCGCAGCTCCAGGTCAGCCACGTGCCGGGCGCCGGCCACATGATCCCCTGGGACGACGAGGCCGGCTTCTACCGCGCGCTGGGCGATTTCCTCGGCGCCGAAGTTGTCCCGCAGCAAAGGGCCGCGGCCTGAGTTACCGATCACAGGAGAGAACATGCCAGTCAGCGAGCACGCCTTGATCCAGGCCTGGAAACAGGTCCTAACGCTGTCCCGGCTCGCGCCAGGGCAGACCGTCACCATCCTGACCAGCGCCGCCACGCATCCGCAGACGCTGTCGTGCGCGCTGGTTGCCACGCAGGCTATGGGCGCCATCGTCAATCGGCTGGACCTGCCGCCCGTCAACGCGGACAAGGCCCTGAGCCGCGACCCGCTGGCCTACCTCGGCACCACGGCGCTCACCGGCAACCGCGCGGCTATTGCCGCGCTCAAGGAGAGCGACCTGGTGCTGGACCTGATGACGCTGCTGTTCTCGCCCGAGCAGCACGACATCCTGAAGACCGGCACCAAGATCCTGCTGGCCGTGGAGCCGCCGGAAGTGCTGGTGCGCATGGTGCCCACCGAAGCCGACCGCGAGCGCGTGAGCGCTGCCAACGCGCGCTTGTCGGGGGCCAAGGAGATGCATGTGGTATCGGACGCGGGCACCGACCTGCGCTGCCCGCTCGGCGAGTTCCCCGCCATCAGCGAGTACGGATTCGTCGACGAGCCGGGGCGCTGGGACCACTGGCCCAGCGGCTTCGTGCTGACGTGGCCGAACGAGCGTGGCGCGAGCGGCCGCATCGTGCTTGACCGTGGCGACATCCTGCTGCCGCAGAAGGGCTACGTGGCGGACCGTGTTGAGCTGACGGTGGAGGGCGGCTTTGCCACGCGGATCGAAGGCGGCCTGGATGCCGAACTGCTGAACGACTACATGGCGTCGTTCAACGATCCCGAGGCGTATGCCATCTCGCATATCGGCTGGGGCCTGCAGCCGCGCGCGCGCTGGTCCACGCTGGGGCTGTACGACAGGGAGGCGTCCATCGGCATGGATGCCCGCGCCTACGAGGGCAATTTCCTGTTTTCGCTTGGCCCCAACAACGAGGCAGGGGGCAGCCGCACCACCGCCTGCCACATCGATATCCCGCTGCGCAACTGCACGGTGCGCCTGGACGGCGAGGACGTGGTCAGGCAAGGCAAGGTACTGGACGGATGGAACCGCAAATGACCGCTTCGACAACACCGCATTCTGAACTCCCGACTTATGCACGCCAGGGTTTCGGCACGCAACTGCCGCTGCAAGGCCCGGTGGGCCTGCTGATCGTCGACTTCGTCAACGGCTTCGCCGATCCGGCGATGTTCGGCGGCGGCAATATCGCCGAGGCTATCGCCAACACGGTGCCGCTGCTGGCGGCTGCGCGCGAGCAGGGCTGGCCTGTGGCGCACAGCCGCATCGTGTTTGCCGACGACGACGCTGACCACAACATCTTCACGCTGAAGGTGCCCGGCATGCTGACGCTGAAGGAGCACGGGCCGGCCAGCGCCATCGTTGCGCAGCTGGCCCCGCGCGAGGGCGAACTGGTGGTGCGCAAGACCGTGCCGTCCGCCTTCTTCGGCACGTCGCTGGCGGCGTGGCTGACACAGCGCGGCGTGCGCACACTGGTGGTGGCCGGCGCGGTGACCAGCGGCTGCGTGCGGGCCAGTGTGGTGGATGCGATGTCGCACGGCTTGCGCCCGCTGGTGGTGTCGGACTGCGTGGGCGACCGCGCGCTCCAGCCGCACGCGGCCAACCTGTTCGACATGGAGCAGAAGTACGCGGCCGTGATGCCGCGCGAGCAGGCGCTGGCGGTATTGGCCAGGCTCTGAGCGGCGTCCAGGACGCACCATGCGCGAGCATGGGCGCAAGCCCCAATTGACGGCCGCCGCGCGTTTCGCCAATGTGTCGATAAGCTCAGTGCACTGAATATATGCCGCCGGATGCGCGATAGAAAGGTGCACGGAACTTGCTTGCTGACCTGCCGGTTGCCGGGCGATACGCAACCCACGAACCCACAAAGCAGTCACGGACGGCGGCAAGCCCGGACTGGAGGAATGTATGGACAATGACCACATCGAGAAGGAAGGCGGGCAGGGCGTAGGCGCCCGCGTGGCGCGCAAGGAGGACGCGCGCCATCTGCATGGCAAGGGCCGCTTTGTCGCCGACATCGCCATGCCGGGCTTGCAGGAGGTTGCGTTCCTGCGCAGTCCCATGGCGCACGCGCGGCTGCTGGCGCTGCACAAGCCGCAAGGGCTGGAGCACGTGGTGATCGGGCGCGAGGACATGCATGGCGCGCTCGACATCAAAGCCGACTCGGCCTTTCCGTCCTACCAGCCGTCGGCGCAGCCGCCGCTGGCCGCCGGCAAGGTCCGCTTTGTCGGCGAGCCCATCGCCATGGCCTTCGCGCCGACCCGCGCGCAAGCCGAGGACATTGCCGAGCGCATCGTCGCGGAACTCGATGAACTGCCGCCCCTGACCGACGTCGATGGCGCGCGGCAGGCCAGCGCCACCACGCGGGTGCACGAGCACTGGAAGGACAACCACTTCCTCACGCTCACCGCGGACAAGAATTTCGACACGCTCAGCAAGACCGCCTCTGTGGTAGTCAGCCGCAAGATCGACCTGGCGCGCCAGTGCATGGTGCCGATGGAAGGCAAGGCCGTGCTGGCCTACTGGGACCACCAGTTCGACCAGCTGACCGTCTACAGCGCCACCCAGGTGCCGCACATGATCCGCACGGTGCTCAGCCATTGCCTGGGCCTGGAGCAGGAAAAAGTCCGCGTGATCTCGCCCGACGTGGGCGGCGCCTTTGGTTACAAGTGCGTGCTGCAGCAAGAGGAGCTGTGCATCGCCTGGCTCGCCATGACGTATCGCACGCCATTCCGCTTTATCGAAGACCGGCGCGAGCACCTGACCGCGGGCGCCAACTCACGCGAGCACCACTACGAGGTCACGGCCTATGCCGACGCGCGCGGACGCCTGCTGGCGCTGGATGCCAAGATCGCCATCGATGGCGGCGCCTATTCGGTGTGGCCCTTCACCATTGGCCTCGAACCCGGCCAGGCAATAGGCAACCTGCCGGGGCCGTACGCCTTCGACGGGTACCGCTGTATCACGGAATGCGTGGCCACCAACAAGCCCGGCTTCGTGCCATACCGCGGCGTGGCGCGCACCGGCGTGTGCTTCGCCATGGAACTACTGATGGATGCACTGGCGCGCGAGGTCAAGCGCGAGCCGTGGGAGATCCGCTGCGAGAACCTGGTGCAGCCGGAATCCATGCCTTACGTCAACGTCACCAACAAGCACTTCGATGGCGGCGACTACCCGGCCAGCGTGCGCAAGGCCGCGCAGATGATCGGGCTGGCGCGCATCCGCGAGCGCCAGCGTGAAAGGCAGAACAATGCCTCGGCAGGCTCGTGCTATCTCGGCGTGGGCTTCGGCACCTACACCGAGCAATCGGCGCACGGCACCTCGGTGTTCGCCGCCTGGGGCACGCCGGTGATCCCCGGCTTCGATTCCGCCACCGTGCGCATCACGCCGGACGGCGGGCTGGAAGTCCGCGTCGGCGTGCACTCGCATGGCCAGGGCATGGAAACCACCTTTGCCCAGATCGCGCACGAGATCCTTGGCATCGATGTGTCGCGCGTGAAGGTCGTGCATGGGGACACCGGCGTGACGCCATTCTCCACCGGCACCTACGCCTCGCGCTCGCTGGTGATGTCGGGCGGCGCGGTGTCGCGCGCCTGCAAGGCGCTGGTGCCGCGGCTGCTGAAGATCGGCGCGCATATTCTGCAACGCCCCGAGGGGGAGGCAGCGCTTGCCGGCGGGTCGGTCAAGGCCGGCGACGCCGCTGTGCCGATCAGCGCGATCGCCAACGCCTGGTACATCAATCCGCAGCGGCTGCCTGCCGATGTGGATCCAACCGGGCTGGAAACCACCATGGGCTACAAGCCCAATGTCGACACCGGCAGCTTCACGTACTCCACCCACGCCGCGCTGGTGGAGGTGGACACCGATTCCGGCCACGTCGAAATCCTCGACTACGTGGTGGTGGAAGACTGCGGCACCATGGTCAATCCCATGGTGGTGGAAGGGCAGACCTACGGCGGCGTGGCGCAAGGCATCGGCACGGCCATGTTCGAGGAGATGCGCTACGACGGCAACGGCCAGCCGCTGGCCTCCACGCTGGCCGACTACATGCTGCCCGGCCCCACCGAGATCCCCTCGATCCGCATCCACCATTTCGAGACGCCGTCGCCGCACACGGAGTTCGGCGCCAAGGGCATGGGCGAAGGCGGCGCCATCGCGCCGCCGGCCGCCATCTTCAATGCGGTCAACGATGCGCTGGGGCAGTTCGGCGTGGAGTTGCTGGAGACGCCGCTCACGCCGCGCAAGGTGCTCGAAGCGCTGGCCCGCGCCGAGCAAGCGCAGAAGCCGCAAGCCACGCCAACCAGAGAGGCGGCCTGAACCATCATGAAAGCAGCTGCATTTACCTATCACGCGGCCCCCACGCTGGCCGCTACCTGCGCCGAGCTGGCGGATCGCACCGACAACGCCAAGGTCATGGGCGGCGGACAGTCCATGGGCCCGATGCTTAACCTGCGCCTGACGCGCCCCGGTGCCATATACGATCTGTCGAAACTGGCCGAGTTGCGGACCGTCACCGCGCAGCAGGAGCGCGTGCGCATTGGCGCGGCAGTCACTCATGCGCAGATCGAGGACGGCGAATTCCCGGAGCTGCGCGGCGGCATGCTGCAATCCGTGGCGAGCGGCATCGCCTACCGCGCCATCCGCAATCGCGGCACCATCGGCGGCAGCCTGGCGCATGCCGATCCCGCAGCGGACTGGGTGGTGGTGCTGACCGCCGTCGGCGCCGAGATCGAACTCGCATCGAAAGCCGGCACGCGCATCGTGCCCATGACGCAATTCATGCTGGGTGCTTACACCACAGCGCTCACCGAAGGCGAGTTGATCGCGGCGGTGCATGTGCCGCCCCAGCCCGACGCCGCACGCTGGGGCTACCACAAGCTGTGCCGCAAGACCGGCGAGTTCGCCGAGGCGAGTTGCGCTGCCTACTTCGATCCGTCCACGCGCTTCGCCCGCATCGCGCTGGGCGCGCTCGACGGCGCACCGGCGCTGCTGCGCGGCCTCGCCAACGACATTGCCGTGCAAGGGCCCGCCGCGCTCACGCCGCAGGCCGTGCTGTCCGCCGTGACAGAGGCCACGCCCGGCAAGGATGCGATCGACCGCAAGCTCTACTGCGCCGCCGCCACTCGCTGCATCCAACAACTTTTTAACTGAGGGCCGCAGTGGAAACCATCGCACTAACGATCAATGGCCGCGCCGCTGCCGGCGCCTGCGCGCACCGCACCCACCTGGGCGACTTCCTGCGCGACGCACAGGGCCTGACCGGCACCCACCTGGGCTGCGAGCACGGGGTTTGCGGGGCCTGCACCGTGCTGGTCGACGACAAGCCCGTGCGCTCCTGCATCACCTTTGCCAGCGCCTGCGCGGGCAGCAAGGTGGTGACCATCGAAGGCTATAACGACGACCCCGTGATGCGCGACCTGCGCGCCGCGTTCAACCGGCACCACGCGCTGCAGTGCGGCTACTGCACGCCCGGCATGCTGGCCACCGCCCGCGACATCGTGCTGCGGCTGCCGGATGCCGACGAGGCCATGATCCGCCATGAGCTCTCCGGCAACCTCTGCCGCTGCACGGGCTATATGGGCATCGTGGCCGCGATCAGCTCGGTGCTGGCGCAGCGCAAGCCGCAAGCTGCGGGCAGCGCGGTGCAAGCCGTAGCAGCCGGCGTGAAACGCGAGTTCGTCTGCTTCACACCCGCAGCCGACAGCACCGGCCAGGCACAAGCCGCACCTGCCGCCAAGGAAGAAGCCGAGCGCAGCGCCGACAAGAAAGGCTGGTCGCGCATCGACGGCGGCTTCAAGGTGCCGTTCCCGGTCGACGACGTGTGGCGCTTCATGGCGGACCTGCCGGCGGTGGCAAGCTGCTTGCCGGGCGCGGCGCTGACCGAGCAGGACGGCGACCGCGTCAAGGGGCACGTGGCGATCAAGTTCGGCCCGATGGCCGCGCGCTTCAACGGCGCGGCGCGGCTGGAGCGAGACGATGCGAACCGGCGCGGTGTGCTGAAGGGCGCGGGGCAGGATTCGCTGAGCAACTCCAAGGCCGCGGGCGATATCACCTATGTGTTGCAAGCGATATCGGCGGGCGAGACGGAAGTGCTGATCGACCTGCAGTATTCCCTGCAAGGCCCGCTCGCGCAGTTCTCCCGCTCGGGGCTGGTGCGCGATTTTGTCCGGCGCATGATGGCGGATTTCGGCAAGAACGTCACCCGCAAGATGGATCCGTCGCTGTCGGATAGCGAGCGCAGCCAGGTCACGGAGATGAATCCGGTAGCGATGATGCTGGGCGTGATGTGGGAGAGGGTGAAGCGGGTGTTCGGGGTGGCCCGCTGACGCGGGGGTTGCGTTTGTGGACGGGGTTTTATTGCTTCTAGTGTCCTGCGTCAGAAGTTCCTTGCATTATTGACACCACATAGTAGTCTGCGTTGAAGGCACGCAAACGGCG
>NZ_JBIUHC010000172.1:0-20565 GCF_044627735.1 Cupriavidus sp. CuC1
CCATACCGACAGGACCCATAACCCTTGCGATGAATCTCACTGGGTGAGCCGCTTGAGGGAAAACTTCACGAGTGGTTGTGCGTCCAGCGAAGGCTGGCATGTTCAGCAGGAGATAGACCTGCCGGGGTAAGAGTCAGAAGCTCCGTAGCTTGGATAGCAGGGTGGGGGGAAACCAAGACTCTGAAGCCTATCGACGACCGTCTCCATGGGAGACGCGCGAATCATTGGGCCGTAATGAAAATGAACGTGGATGTGGCCTCGAAAGTGAGACGACCCGAGGGCCGAGCCTGCAACTACTGGGCGAAGGCAGCATGGGTAGCCGAAAGCTGACCGACACGGCTATCTCACCTCGGCGGGGTGGAAGCGACGGCACGATGACAAGGACATGCTGAGCAACTGGAGAAGCCCTCCTCGTCCCGGCGCGAAATCGCCGGAGCAAGGTAGGCCCTATAACCGGCGAACCCGGGAAGTGGGCCGAAGGCGAGAGGGTGGCGGATGGGTCCGTATTAGCGGTGAACCCGGGTAACGCTGGGGGAGCGAAGGGGCCCTGCTGTTTGTAACGTCCTCGACAACATGGGAGGCAAGGACGAGATGACAAAGGCGTCCAGCAGTTTGCAGGACCTGAGAAGAGGAATATACGTCAAGGCGAAGGCTGAACCGTCCTGGCGTTTCTGGGGGTTGTACGTCCATGTCTGCAAGATGGAAACACTGCGCGAAGCGTACGCGCTGGCCAGAAAGAACAATGGTGCTCCGGGTATCGACGGGGTAACGTTCGAGGCCATCGAAGCGCAAGGCGTGGAGTCCTTTCTTGAGCAGATACAGGGCGAACTGATCGAGCGCACCTACGTACCGCTGCGGGCGCGGAGGCAGGAGATACCGAAGGATGGGGGCAAGGTCCGCGTCCTGTCGATTCCTGCTATTCGCGACCGCGTGGTGCAAGGTGCGCTCAAGCTCATCTTGGAACCGATCTTCGAAGCAGACTTCCAACCGGGGTCGTACGGCTATCGTCCAAAGCGGACCGCACATGACGCGGTGCGTCGGGTGGCGACGGCAATTGTTCAGTGGAAGACGCGCGTCATAGACTTGGATCTGCGCGCCTACTTTGACACCGTGCGGCATCACTTGCTGCTGGACAAGGTGGCGCGCCGAGTCAATGACGACGCAGTTATGCGTTTGCTGAAACTGATGCTCACGGCATCGGGCAAACAAGGCGTACCACAAGGTGGGGTGATTTCGCCTCTGCTCAGCAATATCTACCTCACTGAGGTTGACCGAATGCTTGAGCGGGCGAAAGACACCACGCGCAATGGGAAGTACACCTACGTCGAGTATGCCCGTTTCGCTGATGACCTGGTCGTGCTAGTCGACGCCCATCCGCGCCATGCGTGGCTACTGGGAGCGGTAAGCCGGCGGCTTCGGGAAGAGTTTGCCAAGTTACAGGTCGAGGTCAATGAAGAGAAGAGTCGCACGGTGGATTTGGACTGCGGTGAGAGCTTTGGCTTTCTGGGATTCGACTTCCGTCGCCTGCGCAGTGTGGAGAGACAGGTGTGGCGAGCGCACTATACGCCTAAGTTGAAGAAACGCACGGCGTTGCTGCGCAAGCTCAAGGAGGTGTTCAGGCGATACCAGTCACAGCCAGTAGATCGGGTGGTTCAACTGATCAATCCGGTGCTGCGTGGCTGGGTGAATTACTTCGCCGTCGGACACTCCAGCGAGTGCTTCGGCTTCATCAAGGACTGGGTGGAAAAGAAGGTCAGGCGCCATCTGGGGCGATCCCGGAATCGAGGGGGCTTCGGCTGGCAGAAGTGGAGTAGGAGATGGCTCTATGACGAACTTAGGCTCTTCAATGGCTATCGGGTTCGTCGTGGACCGTCGACGAAAGCGTCACCAGCATGATAGGTCCCATAAATCTTGACATGAAGCAGACAGGAAAGCCGTGTGCGGGAAATCCGCCTGCACGGTTTGACGTGGCGGGAGCTGGAAACGTGACCATGGTTGCCGGACTGCGGGCCATCGCGAAAGCGGTGGAATCACCACCGGCGCCTGCAGGTGCGCGCGCCAGTTCTCGACCCTACCTTATGGGGAGGGGCTGGAAACGGGCCGGGTTCGCCGAGCACCGCGCCAGTCCTTTACCCGACAGAATATGTTTCAGCGACTGGAGTCGGTGCTCAACAGTGAGATTCGCTCTTTGAGCCAACCGCGCGCGGCGCTGCTGGCCTTCGGCGTGGCGGCGCTCGCGTATAACGTACTGAGCGTGATTGCGACTGCGGTGAGAATCCGGCATGAGCTGGATACCAGTGATATTGAACTCTCACCGTATTACCTCGCCAGCGAAATCCGGGCGACGTATGCCGGCATGGTGATCGCGGTGCCGCCCGAGGTGTGGCAGGCCTATGACCCACTCACGCCGGCCCAGCTTGGCCGGACGCTGCTAAACATAGCGGCGCACGTTGATCCCCGCGCGATGCGCAAACATACGCGGGGACCCAAAGCGCCCAAGAAGAAAGGCTATGTTGCAGGCTGTGTGGCACGGCGGCATGTCTCTACCGCACGTGTCATCAAGGCTGGGCGCGTCGTTTGATCACCTTGAAAGGGGTGGCTCTGAGCACCCTTGCCACTTCGGATCGGCCTTTGGGATTCCGCGCATACAGAATATCCGCGTTGAGCCCCTTTTTTCAGCGCCTTTGGTTTCGCGAGGGTTGGCTAAGACACGGTTCATAACTATAATGGTTCAACCATTAAAAAGCATGGGGACAATGATGCGCTTCCAGTTTCGCGGCAGATGGTGCCGCTTCCTTTGCGTGGCGTCGACGGGCTTAATGTTGCTGGCTTCGATGGCGAATGCCGCACCGGCATATCCGGAAAAGCCGATCAGGCTTGTGGTGCCGACTGGGCCAGGTGGTGGTTACGACACCACGGGGCGACTGATTGCGCGTTCACTCGCTCAACAATTGAACTAGCCCGTGGTGGTTGAGAACAAGGCTGGCGCAGCCGGAACCATTGGCGCGTCTCAGGTTGCCAAGGCAACTGCCGACGGGTACACCCTAATGTGGACGGGAAATGGTCCATTGACGCTATCGCCCTTCCTTTATCCAAGTGCGCACTATGACCCGGCGAAGTCCTTCGTGCCGATTGGCATTGGGGCGATGTCGTCCTACGTGCTGGCCGTGAGCTCGACAGCCAATTTCACCACGCTGGAAGGGTTGGTGGCGGAGGGCAAGCGGCGAGAGGCCAGCCGGACGCTGACATACGCTTCCAATGGCCAGAACGGATCGCTGCATTTGCTGGCGCTTTTGCTGGCGGCTAAAAGCGGGATGAAGGCGCTGCATGTCCCATACAAGGGCGGCGCTTCCGGTGTCACTGCACTGCTTGCAGGAGAGGTCGACTTTACCTTTGACGCTGTATCCACGGCATTGCCATTCATCCGGTCCGGGAAGCTTCGAGCGTTAGCGATTACTGGCTCGAAGCGCGACCCCGCTCTGCCCACGGTGCCTACCCTCGGCGAGAGTGGGATGCCGTCTCTCACCTTCGATGTCTTCTACGGACTTCTCGCACCAGCGGGAACGCCGCAGCCGGTCGTGGAAAAGCTGGCAATGGCAATGCAGCGCGCAGTTGCAGACCCGGAGATTCAGAAGGCAATCAAGGCCACTGGAAATGTCGCACAAAGCCGCACGCCTGTGGAGTTCGGAAGCATGATCGGCCATGAGGCGAGCCGCTGGCAATCGATTCTGCGCGAGCAAGGCATCAGCGCTACCGCTGCACAGTAAACTTGTCCGAATAGATTCGCCGTGGCCGGAGAGTCGCTCTTTTCAAGGAACCGCACTATGTACCAATTCGACCGAATCGCCGAGAGGCTGCCAACGCGTCCTCCGCGTGACCCGCAAGCCGAGGCGCCCCTGAAATCCATCAGGGTGGTCGACTTCACGCATTTCGTCGCAGGCCCGTACGCCACGATGCTTCTGGCCGACCTGGGCGCTGACGTGATCAAGCTCGAGGCACCCGGAAAAGGTGAGGATTTTCGTCACTATCCGCCGTCTGATCCCAAGTTGCCCCTGCAGGGTGCGCCATACCTGTGGACGAACCGGAACAAGCGTAGTGTTGCCATCGATCTGAAAAGCGCCGACGGTCGCCGTATCGCGCGTGAACTGGTGGACAAGGCCGACGTGGTCGTCGAGAACTTTTCTACCGGCGTCATGGCGCGATTCGGGTTGGATTTTGAGCAATGCCGCGAGAGGAATCCCAGGCTGATCTATTGCTCTGTTTCCGCATATGGGCGGACCGGGCGGTTCGCCGACCGGCTGGGCTTCGATCCTGTGGTTCAGGCCGAGAGCGGATTCATGTCCATGAATGGATACCCTGATCGGGACGGCGTGAAGACCGCAGCCACCGTTATGGACATTTCCACGGCCATGATGGCGGCCAATGCCATCATGGCCGCGCTGCTGGCCAGGGAGCGAACGGGAAGGGGCCAGTTCATCGAGACGACGCTGTTCGACGCTGCCGTGACCATGACAGGCTTCGCCGCCATGCAGCATCTCTGTGCGGGAAAGGTGCCGGTACGCACGGCCAATTCGAGCGGGGATACCTGCCCGTCCGGGCTGTTCCGTACCCAAGACAAGTCGTTCTACCTCAATTGCGCCAACAACGGGACCTTCAAGCGCTTATTCACAAGGGTCCTGGAGATGCCGGAGATTGCTGACGACCCCGCATTGGCTACTGCTCCGCTTCGCCTCATGCAGCGCGATCGGCTGTTTGCCATCCTGAACGAGCGATTCGCCAGCCATCCCTGGGCCTATTGGCAGCCGAAACTCTTGGCCGCCGGTGTTCCCAGCGGCGTGGTTCGGTCACTGGAGGAGGCACTTGCGTCAGATGAAGTGCTGGAGCGCAAGATCGTGACACGGATCCCGCATGCCGAGGTGGGATGGATCCCTAATGTAGAGTTGCCGATTCGATTCTCCGATACGCCGCCTGTGGAACCCGTCGCGGCGCCGCGGCTCGGCCAGCACACCCGGCAGGTGTTGACGGAAGTGCTCGGTTACTCGGAGGAAGAGATTGCCCGCGTGGTGGGTGTGGGTGCCGTGGGCTTGGATCGGGAAGCACCTCGCGCCGATCATCGCGGTGCCTAATTGCTGGAAATTGCCTGACGCATGGCCGGTCTCAGTCACTGCCTGTGTGGAGGGCACTACTAGAAACGAGTGCGCTCCATTCGCCTTGGACGCGTGGACGGTTTCGTCCGCGCGCGTCTCCTTAGTGCGCTCGGCGTGCGTCGTGCGTTGATGATTCTTGACTAAATTTCCGCATCACAGTTCGTCGTAATCATCCTTCCTCTTCCGGCGACCCGACCATCCCGCAGTGCCTTCAGCATTTTCAAAAGAGCCGGTTTTACTCCGCGAGGTGCAGGCCGCTCAGCGGATCAGAATGGATCTCGGCGCGCGCCCGTGGCGGCGTCGGAAAAGGGCGCATGGTTGTCGGCAGAGCTCATCGTTTGCTTATTCTTGAGCTTTCCATAAATCATGACATCACCACAAACTCGCTTGAATCCAGCAGGCCGTGATGATCGACGGTCGGTGTTGTGCGCTCTTGAGCTTGTTGCGGGCGGTGCTGTTGAGGACCGTTAATTCTGCGAGCGGCGCCCACTATATCTGCGAGCAATCACACTGGCATAACACATTGATTTGTAAGGGAGAGATGTCGGTTTATGGCGATTTGCGCCGTTGCGTAGAGGCAACGGCCTTTCCCGCGCAGGACCACAAATTCCGCGACTGTGGCTCGGCGGACCGGTAATTCTGCGAATGCGCGAACGCCTATTGCGTGATGGTAGGCAGGCGCTTCATAGCTTGCGAATGGTGAAGGGTACCGGGGCAGGGATGTCCCTTTGGTCGAGCCGCGTATTGGCTGAGCGAAAGATCCTAGAAATAAGGGGGCATTTGTGCGACCCCCGGCCACATGATGATCTGCGGGGCGGAGCTTACCTCTTCGAAGGGCACGCGAGCGTCAGCCGGACAGAGGACGTCCTTCCCCTTCGTCGTACCGATCCTGCTTGGTCGAAAGCCACATTCGCAGAATTAATGGGCGCCATTCGCAGAATTAACGGTCCTCAACATCAGGATCCGATAACGTCATCGGAAACGCGCGGCCACAGTAACACTCGGCACGCAGTGGCACCGCATGGATTGGGCAGGTCTGCAGCAAGCGCAGCGCAAACAAGTCAGAGTGATAGCCTGCCGCCAGGCAGAGGGGACAGACTCTGGCGTGGGCGCCGAAGAGGGTGGGCCGCAGGCAGGCCGGCGCTTCATCCAGCGTTGACCATCGAAATTTCTCCGATGATTCGCCCAGTAACGCCGCGAGTCGCCCCCGATCAATCCCGTAGGCGGGCCGGTGCCGGCCGTGGTGATCACAGATCGCCGCCATGAGGGCAAGCTGGCGTGGCCAAAGCCCATTGAGTTCGCAGGCCCGGTGCAGTGTGTGGCTCAAGGACGCATAGGGCAGGATGCTGTCGCGATGCCGCGTTAAACGCGGTGGCTCAGTCACGTCTGCATCGCGCTGCGATCATTGCGTCGTCGCGCCGCCGTGGCCGACACCATCGCCACCAATATGCGATGACCGCCTGCCTCGACCACCTGTCGCCACGAATTCAGTGACGTCGCTTCCTCCACATCCGCGCCCGCAGCCAGGCGCAGCAGCACGTGGCGGCAAGCATGGGTCACTGTCTTCATCGGAAAATTGATTGGCCCCGCATACCGCACCGGTAGGCAATCGGTCATGGCACGCATCAGCGCTGTCGCGCTGTCCGCGAGCCGGAAACCCTGTGCCTAAGGCACTGGCGCCAGGCTTGCCGTGAACGACAGGCCAGAGCCCGCCGGCCACTCGCTGCCGCTGTCATAGCCCGCCATCACGTAAGCGAGTTCCTGCTCGCTACGAATCCCTTCGAATGGTTTGGTGGCCAGCATGAAGCGGGCGGCGACATGCGCGCCGCCGGACAGGGCCATGGTGATGGCTTCGTCAAAGAACTGCAGCGAGGCCACCGAGATCACGCACAGTCGGATGCGCTGCTGATCGAGTTGACTGTGCAGTCCGACGAGCCATAACCATTCCCGCTGCGACATACCCTGGGCTTCGTCAATGATAAGGACCAGAAAACGCTCACCACCTTGGCTGGCCAGCTCGGTCCAGCGTTCCAGCAACATGTGGTGCCGCGCCAATGGACTTCTGATCGCTGTTGCCAGCGCATGGGAGCTGGCCTGCAGCAACTCCGCATAAAACCGGCCGACTGACTGCGCACCGCCCGAGTCGGTGTGGCTCCAGACCACCATCGGCACATAGCCGCCGCAGTGCTCCGACAGCAATCGCTGCAACCAGAATCCGCCGGGCCTCCAGGTACGCCGGATGAGGCGGCAGCCGCCCGCCGGGAGAGCTCTCGGCATACTGCAACAGTGCTTCGACCGCGTCGCACTCGCGCGACAGGAACAGCAGCCGCCGCTGTTCGAGGCCGCGAATGGCCTGCCTGATGTACAGGGAATGCGGGGTGCGGTGCCAGGGCGGTGCGCCGCGAACGACGCCGAGAAAATGGCCGGCTTGCGTCGACACCGTGGCGAAACGGGCATCGTCTTCGTTTTCAATCGGCAGCCATAGCTTCTTGCCAAGCAGGTCCCCCCGCAGGCACAACCATTCTGCGGAATACCGGGCGTTGGCGAAGTGGAATTGCGGTCGTCGACCGGTATGATTGCCGCCCAGCAGCGTGCAGAGCTTGCGCACGCCTACCATCTTGCTGACGGCTATCGGGTCAGCCGTGGGCAACGGCACATCCTCCTGGTCGGCCAACCAGTCAAGCTGATCAAGCGGGCTGCGATAGCCGAGGCCGGCATGTGGTGTGGCGTTGTAGTTAGCGATCAGCGTGTCCAGCAACTCCCGCGCATACTCGAGCTGGAAATGGGTGTCCATCGCTTTCTGCTCCGGGTTGGTGCCCCGTTTCTGGTCCGGTCAGCTTCCGGTGGTGGGTCGCCAGGCGATGAAAACCACCGGCGGCGAGGCAGGGGAAGAAGGCCTCGATGTAGGGGATCTGCTGGCGAAATTCAGCTTCCAAGCCTGCAGCGCTTTGGAACAAGGCTTGGAGTGCCCCGGCCGCCCCACCGCCCCAGGGATTCACAACAAGAGGCGCAGTACGTGTGTAAGGGCGGATGCGCTGGAGCGGCAGCAATCCGCGCCAGCCATAGATGCGACCGTCCGGATGCGGCGCCAGGCAACGCTCGGTGATCAAGCGGTACACCTGGCCGCGGCTGATCCCTGCCTTCGCCTGAATCTCCTTGCCATCGGCGCCGTTCAAATAGAGCCGGACCGCCCTGACGCGCGCGAGAAAATTGGCGCGCTGAGGCTCTGCCAGTGCTTGCTCATGGACCGTGGGCCACGTGGTCAGGTTGATCTCCACGTCCGATTCTTCAGCAGCGGCAGTTCGGGCCCGTAGATGTATTCTGGCGCGCACCCCGCGACCCTCCCCATCCCGCTCCGACAAGACAACATTAGGTGAAACGGGGGCCAGGGATTACAACTTTCGGTGCGGAAGGCCACAGACTCGCGCAGGCGGAGTGTCGCGCAACACACTGATTTTGAAGGGATTTCCCGCGAGGTGGATTCGAGGAGACGATTACGACATTAGGTGTGCAAACGACTTTTGCTCACAAGACTAAAGTTGTATCTAAGGACACGCTGGTCCGATCGTCATCGCAGGCGCGTGAGACCGTGCGGACGGCACAAGGCTGCCCGACTCGCCCACGTGGTCATCAAGAAAAATGGTGGTGGGGGCCGGAGACCTCGTTCCACGCTAAAACATCCTTCAACGCAAGGTCGCCGTCGTCACACAAATTGCGGAAGACCCGGTGTTACTACACTTCACGTCAATGAGAAGGATGGTGGTGGTGCGCGTGGAGACGAAGGCCGTTCCCGACGCGGCCGTCACATAAAGTGCGGGAGGCCCCAACGTTCACCCGGCTCCACCGCAATGCACGTTTTGTCCCGGTTGACGCCGTCTCTGTCCGTTGATGGGAATACCGTTCAGGCTATAAATTCGCATCCTGAAACCCACCGGGCGCGCGAAGGGAGCTTGCGAGAAGCAAGGTTATCTCGCGCGCCACCCTGCTCGAACATACCGCCAGCGGAGCGGCATGTTCGGGCTGCTCTCGAGGAGACACCGCTATGGCCCATCAGATAACACTCCGTTTTGAGGACGGAGTGACCCGGTTCATCGAGTGCGAGGAGGGCGAGCGCATCACAGACGCCGCCATTCGCGCCAAGATCAATATCCCACTCGATTGCCGTGATGGTGTGTGCGGCACCTGCAAGGCGGACTGCGAGTCCGGCGAATACGTTCTGGGCGACTGCGTGGAGGATGCGCTTACTCCGGAGGAGGCCAGCGCCCGCAAGGTTCTCACGTGCCAGATGAGCCCGCGTTCCGATTGCGTGATCCAGATCGCTACGAACTCCGATGTTTCAGGTACCGGCCCGTCCTCGCACAGGGGAAAGATCGCCACTTGTCAACGAGCGTCCGCCACCACCATCGCCTTCTCGGTCGAGCTCGAGAATCGCGAAGATCTCGGGTTCCTTCCCGGGCAGTACGTCAACATCCAGGTGCCAGGCACCGATCAGACACGGTCCTACTCCTTCAGTTCCGGGCCGTCCCAGCCGCACTTGTCCTTCCTTGTGCGCAATGTGCCTCAAGGCGCGATGTCGACCTGGCTCTGCGAAAGCGCGAAAGTAGGCGACCCGATTGAGTTTCGCGGTCCGATGGGAAGCTTTTATCTGCGCCCTATCGAGCGGCCGGTGCTGTTTCTGGCGGGTGGCACGGGCCTCGCGCCGTTCCTCTCAATGCTTGACAAGGTCGTCGAGGACGGCGGCAGCCCGCATCCGATCCACATGATCCTGGGTGTGAACACCGATGAGGACCTGGTTGGCATCGAACGGCTTGAAGCTTATGCGCAGCGCTTGTCGAATTTCACCTATGCCTGCACCGTCGCCAGCCCCGAGAGTGCCTATCCCAACAAGGGCTATGTCACCCACCATATCGTCGCTTCCCAGCTCAACGGTGGCGATGCGGATGTCTACCTCTGCGGCCCACCGCCGATGGTTGATGCGGTGCGCAGTTTTCTCTCGTCCGAAGGGATGACGCCGCGCAATTTCTACTATGAGAAGTTCTCCGGCACCGGCCTGGTGGTCCAGACCGGCGAGGAGCGCATCGCTCCGGTTGATGTCGATGAAGCCTTTGACTTGCGCATGGCTCTCGAACTGGGGGCGGCTCAGCTGACTATGGGCCGGCTGTCGAGCGAGCAATTAACCATCTTCCGCCAGCTCGCCGAGGCGACGGCGCCGTTCGTGTCCGGGCGGCGCTTCACCGACGTTCCGCGCTACATCGAGGCAAACCACGCCTTCCACATGTTCACGATCGAAGCTTCCGGGAACGCCCAGCTGATCGCGCTCTACCGGCAACTTGCCGTGCAGGACTACATCGGTCGCGCGCTGACCGACCAGATCGAGATCGTCGGCGATATCGTGCAGCAGCACCGGGACATTGTCGCCGCCTTCGAACTGGGCGACCTGAACGCGGCGCGGGACGTGATTGCGCTGCACGCGCTCCATTCCAAGGCCACGATGAGCCGGGCGCTGGAGCGTATGGCGATGGGCAAGACGGCGCCCATGGCCGCAGCGCTACCTTCTCCTCTGTCTGCTGTGCCGGAGAGCGCGCCGCAGGTCTGCCCATTCACGGCCAAGACCCTTCCGGCCTATTCACACGAACTGGACTGGCCCGAGGGATTGGAGCCATTCAAGGTGGCCGATGACGGCTCGCAAGGCGACCCCTATGAGCACTACCGCTGGATGCGCGAGCATGCGCCGGTGCTGCGTTGCCAGTCGGCGACGTCGGACGTGTGGTTCCTCTCTCGCTATGACGATGTCTACCAGGCGATCCGCAACCCGAAGCTGTTTTCCTCCGAGGTCGTCAGCCCGCCACCGCTGACGTTCCTGACGCTGTTTGATGCGCCAGACCATACGCGGTTACGCAAAGTCGTCCAGCCATCCTTCCTCCCGCTGTCGCTCGATCCCTTTATCGAACAGATCGAGCAAAGGGCGGAGGACCTGCTCGACGCGATGATCGCTAAAGGCGGCGGTGACGTCGTCAACGATTTCGCCATCCCGCTCAGCATCTCGACCATCTCCACAATGATCGACGTGCCGAACGAGGATGAGGAGAAAATGAAATTCTGGTCGGACGAGACCTTTAGCTACTTCGGGCGCCTCGCCCGCAATGCGCCGGGGACCGGCACCGACGAGCAGAGCGCGCAGGCCTTCTTCGCTTACCTGAAGGAGGCGATGGAGCGGCTCGTTCGCACCGGCAGCCAGTCGATCGGCGGGCATATCGCGCGCATGTGGAAGGACAGGCTACTTTCGGAAAAAGAAGCGAAGGAGCTGTGCGCCTTCGTCTTCATCGCTGGGCACGACACTACGACGATCCTTGTGGCCAATGCATTTCGCATGTTTGCCGAACAGCCGAATCTGCTGGGACGTATCTGCAAAAACCCCTCCGACGCTGAGCGTTTCGTCGAGGAGGTGGCGCGCTATCGTGGTACCGTGCAGCGTGTGAGCCGCATCACCACCGAGGCGACCACTGTCGCGGGCGTTGATCTGCCTAAGGGTGCGGTGGTGCGATTGCTGCTGTCGGCTGCGAACCGCGACAGCCGCAAGTTTGCCAACGGTGAGACGTTCGACATCGACCGTGATTCCAGCGGCCACCTGGGTTTCGGCAATGGCATGCACAAATGCCTTGGCGCGCCGCTCGCCAAGCTGGAGACGCTGATCGCAACGAAGGCTCTGGCCCGCAAGGTTGGAGATATTGCGCTCGATCCGGCAAGGCCGATCCAGTATGTGCGGGGCAACAATCTGACCAACTCCGGGCCGGAGCACCTGTTCGTGAAGCTGGATCGGTTATCGGCCTAAACCCGATGAGGGGGAGTCAGCCCGCTCTCGCCTTTTTCAGGCGGCAAGGACCGATCGTGGGCCGCACAGCGGTATTCGGTTGGCCGGAGTCCCGTCTGCTTGCGGAAGAAACGACTGAAATAGGCCTCGTCCTGAAAGCCCAGTTCACTGGCGATCTGCTTCACGCTCAGCGTCGAATAGCCGAGCAGCCGCTTAGCCTCATGGATCGAGCGTGCATCGATCGCCTCGATTGCCGAGACCCCGAAGGTGGCACGGCAGATGCGAGAGAGCTGGCCGGTGCTCACGCCCATATCGTCGGCATAGCTGGCGACCGGCCGGCGCTCACGGCAATGGCGGTCGAGCAGGGCGCGGAACCGCTCGATCCGCGCGGCCGTTGTCCTCTGCTCGGAACTGGCTGAAAGCCGGGCGCTCTCGCTGAGGCGCCCGATCTTGACGAACAGGGTGATCGTCAGTGCTGCGCCTGCGGTGAACTGCCAGCGCTCGTGGCTCTCCGCCTCTTGTCCGATCGACTGAAACAGGGTCTCCAGAGGTGTGCCGCGCTCGACGTCGGGATCGATCGACAGCACCGCCGGCGTGCGGATGAATTCCAGTAGCTCGGGCGCGGCCGTCATCGCCAGCGATTCCAGCGCAGACTGCGCGGCAGTAATGACGTGACCGTCGATGTCGCTCTGGAAGTTAAAGGCGTGGACCGAGTGCGCTGGCACGACGATCAGGCATGGCGCTTCGACTGCCCAGGTCCTGCCGTCGATGAACGTCTCGCCGCCCCCGCCGGTGACGTAGAGCACCTGGATCAGCGCATCGTGGACGTGCGGCTGGATGTCGAAGTCGAAACGGCCGGCACGCAGAGGAATGCGTTCGTAATGGACCATGTCGACCCAGGATTGGCCGGCTTCCGCGCCATAGAGCGCGAAATGCGGAACGGTCCGGCGGCGCTGTTGGTCACGGGCCATGATGCACGATATGTCCTGTTACACGTGGTCTCTGTCCATTGTTCCACAGGCGCTCGAAGCGTTCAATGGCGGTACAGATTTCAGGAGACAAATCGCATGGAAAATCTCAGGAACCATAATCGCGTGGGACAGGAACTTGAAAACCGCGCAGCTGCCTCAAGGCCATATCGGCTGAACCTCGATGGAAAGGTCTGCGTGGTCACGGGTGCGGGTAGTGGCATTGGTGCCGGCATCGCGCGCGCCTTCGCTGAAGTCGGAGCAAAAGTGGCGCTTGTGGATCGGAATCGCGACGGCGCTGAAGCTGTCGCCGCCGAGCTTCGGAAGGCCGGTGCGGTGGCGCAGGCGATCGGCTGCGACGTGTCGGACGAGGCTTCGGTTGCCGCAGCGGCTGGCGAGGTTCGCGCAACGCTCGGGCCGGCCAGCGTGCTCGTGAACAATGCAGGGCTTCTGCGCGCCGGAGCTCTTGAGACGGTCTCGATCGAGGACTGGAACCAAGCCATCGCCGTTAATCTCACTGGATATCTTCTGTGTGCTCGAGCGTTCGGACGCGACATGCTGGCGGTTGGTAAGGGCAGTATTGTCCATGTCGCCTCGATTGCGGCTCTCAATCCGCAAACCAATAGCGGTTCCTACAGCCCTAGCAAGGCGGGCGTGCTGCTGCTCTCGCGGCAGTTGGCGGCGGAGTGGGGCCCACGCGGGGTGCGCAGCAACTGCGTGCTGCCCGGCATGATCCGCACCGCACTGTCCGCCAAGTTCTACGAGGAGCCCGGCTTCGAGGCTCGCCGCGCCGCCGCCACCGCGAGCCGCCGCATCGGCGAGCCGGAGGACCTCGCTGGCCCGGCCTTGTTCCTCGCCTCTGACCTGGCTGCCTACGTCAATGGCGCGGAGGTGCTCGTCGATGGCGGGCTCGATTGCATGCTGATGGACATGGTCCCGCGCCCCGGTTTCAACGCCACCCCGGCCGCGTGAGCTCCATCACACCATTACGACAAGGAGAGTAGATATGGCCAAGGAGATCACTTGCGATCTGGTCGTGGTCGGATCGGGTGCTGCGGGCCTCGCCACCGCGATCACTGCACGCAAGCGCGGCCTCGATGTCATCGTGCTCGAAAAGGAGCCCGTGTTCGGTGGTACCACCGCGCTGTCTGGCGGCGTCTTGTGGATTCCGCTGAGCAAATATGGCCAGCAGCAGAACCCGGCTGACACCGTCGAGCGCGTGCGCGAATACATGATGAGCGAGACGGGCAACAACTACGATGCCGCCGCAGTCCAGTGCTTTATCGAGAACGGGCCAAGAATGGTCGAGTTCTTCGAGCGCGAGACCGAGATGAAGTTCGTGCCCACGCTCTATCCGGACTATCACCCGGATGCGCCTGGCGGCGTCGACATCGGCCGCTCGATCCTCGCCGCGCCCTATGACATTCGCGGGCTGGGCAAGGACATGCGCCGTCTCAAGCCGCCGCTCAAGACGATCACCTTCATAGGAATGATGTTCAATTCGTCGAACGCGGACCTCAAGCACTTCTTCCGCGCCACCAAGTCGCTGACCTCCTTCCTCTATGTGACTAGGCGCCTGGCGACGCATATGAAGGAGCTGCTGCTCTATCGCCGCGGCATCAATGTGACCAGCGGAAACGCGCTGGCAGCGCGACTCGCGAAATCGGCGCTGGACCTCAACATTCCCATCCTGACCGGGACTCCGGCCCAAGAAATCATCATGCATGGCGGCAAGGCTGTTGGCGTGCGCGCCGGCGGTGAGGGCAGCGAGCGCCGCATCCAGGCCCGGTACGGCGTGGTGCTGGCCTGTGGCGGCTTCCCCCATGACGTGAAGCGCATCGCGCGCGCCTACGCCCACATCGCACGTGGCGGCGAGCACCTCTCGCCCACGCCGGCGGGCAACACCGGCGACGGTGTTGCGATGGCCGAGGCGGCGGGCGGCAGCGCTGACATCCGCTACCAGGACAGCGCGGCCTGGATGCCAGTATCGCGCGTGCCGTATGGCAATGGTGAATTCGGCGTGTTCCCGCACCTGCTGGACCGCTACAAGCCCGGTGTGATCGGCGTGTTGCGCAACGGCAAGCGCTTCACCAACGAATCGAACTCCTATCACGACGTGGGTGCGGCCATGATTCGTGCCTGCGCAGGGCAGAACGAGACGGCCATGTGGCTGGTCTGCGACAAGGCCACCCTGGCTAAGTACGGTCTGGGTTTTGTCAAGCCTGCCCCTATGCCGATCGGCAAATACCTGCGCAACGGCTACCTGTTCGAGGGCCGCACGCTGGCCGAGCTGGCCAGCCATGCCGGCCTCGACCCGGCCGGGCTGGAGCAAACCGTGCGCGACTACAACGTGGGCGCTGCGCGGGGCGAAGATCCGGCCTTCGGTCGTGGCAGCACCGCGTTCAATCGCTACCTCGGCGACCCTGAGCGCCAGCCCAATCCGTGCGTGGCGCCCATCGAGAAAGGACCGTTCTACGCCGTCAAGGTCGTGATGGGCGACCTGGGCACCTTCGACGGGGTCAGGACCAGCGTTGCCGGCGAGGTGCTCAAGGGCGACGGCACGCCGATCGACGGACTCTACGCGGTGGGCAACGACCGCGCCAGCATCATGGGCGGCAATTACCCCGGCGCGGGCATTACCCACGGTCCCAACATGACCTTCGGCTTCCTCACGGGCAACCACATTGCGGACAAGGTAGGAGCAAAGGCATGAACTACTTGGACAAGCCCCTGATCGACCACCGCATCTACACCATCGCGCTGCGCAAGATGCCCGAGTTCCTAGAGGTGTTCGACCGCTTGGCCATGCCCATCCTGCTGGAGACGCTAGGCCATCCGGTGGGCTTCTACGTGAGCCAGGTCGGACCGCTGAACCAGTTCGTGCACCTGTGGGCCTACCAGGACCTGGCTGACTATGAACGTCGCTGCTTGGCGCGCGACGCGCACCCGGAATTCTCGTCCTATTTGTCGGCTTCCGGGCATCTAATCACCGCGCAGGAAACGCGGCTCATCCGGCGCGTCGATCTACCGAGCCTCATGTGCCGGTGAAGCATCTGAACAACTGATAACCAAGGAGAGGGAACATGCGCACCACGCGTACCCAAGTAGGCATCATTGGTGCCGGCCCAGCGGGGTTACTGCTGTCGCACATTCTGCACCTGCAGGGCATAGAGTCGGTTGTACTAGAAAGACACAGTCGCGACGATGTCGAGGCGATCATTAAGGCCGGCGTGCTCGAGCAGGGCACAATCGACCTCATGAATGAGATCGGCGCCGGCGAGCGGATGATGAAGGAAGGCTTCCGCCACGAAGGCATCATCCTGCGCTTCGACGGGCGCGACGAGCGCATCGACTTCCCGTCGCTCACCGGCGGCAAGTCGGTGATGATCTACGCCCAGCACGACGTCATCAAGGATCTCATCAAGGTGCGTCTGGACAGCGGCGGAGACATCCGCTTCGAAGCCAAAGACGTCAGCGTCTACGATCTCGACACCGCCCAGCCGAAGATCCGCTACCGCGACAAGTCAGGCGTGGTCGAAGAGATCACCTGCGACTTCATCGCCGGCTGCGACGGCACCCAGGGTATCTGCCGGCCGTCCATCCCCGCGGGTGCGCTTAAGGTCCACGAGCGTCTCTACCCCTTCGGCTGGTTCGGCATCCTATGCAAGGCGCCACCCTCGTCCGACGAGTTGATCTACGCCATGCACGAGCGCGGATTCGTGCTCGTCAGCACCCGCTCACCCGACATCCAGCGCATGTACTTCCAGTGCTCGCCCACGGAGAAAGTCGAGAACTGGTCCGACGATCGCATCTGGGCCGAATTTCGCGCACGGCTCGCGACCCAGGACGGGTGGGTGCCCCAGGAAGGGCCGATCTTCAGCAAGACCGTCATCGGCATGCGCAGCTTGGTGGTCGAGCCGATGCGTTACGGGCGCCTGTTCCTCGCCGGCGACTCGGCACACGTGGTACCACCGACCGGCGCCAAGGGGCTGAACCTAGCTGCCACAGATGCGCAGATTCTCGCCCGCGCGCTCACTGCATACTTCAAATCCAACCGCAGCGACCTGCTGTACCAGTACTCGGAGACCGCGCTGCGGCGCATCTGGAAGGCGACGCGCTTTTCCTGGTGGATGACCTCCATGCTGCACACCTTCCCCGGCACCGACGAGTTCCAAAACCGCTTGCAACTATCGGAGCTGAACTACGTAACGAGTTCGCGCGCCGGAGCCATGGCCCTGGCGGAGAACTACGTTGGACTGCCGATTGAATAAGCCAGCGTAGCACGTTGCTTTTGGAGGGCGACTGCCATGCCCCGCACCGACGAGAAAGAAGATGTATTCGGACCGGTGCTGGGCGCCGGGCTGTTCGGCTTCGCTGTCGGCGCACTATGTCTTGTGCCGACATCGGACCGCAAGGGGCGCAAAACCGTGATTCTCGTCGCCATGGCATAGTGCGCCATTGGCACCTTCGGCTGCGCATTCCCATGATCCAAGTTCTCGGTGGGATCGATCGCATTCTCGCCCGTGTGGGTAAGCGCGTCGTTTCCGACGGCAGGCGGGACAAGGTGCCGCGCGAACCGTACTGCGGGCTTCGACAGTAATGGTCTCCCCTCGCGCGTCGCTGCCAAAGACGTCGGACCCCGCGCCTTGGGTGCGCGCTCGGGGAAGGCCCCCGCAGTGATGAAATTGTGTACGATTCAGATTGGGCGCGCACCAAAGCAGGGGTTACCCAGCGCTTCGCGCATTTGGTATGTGGTGCCCGGCCTTGCGCCGGCACGGATAGAAGTTAGTCCCCGGGGCTGGATCCCGGCAATCACCAACCCCGACCTTCCTTTCCTTACTGCGTCAGTTCGCAAACCGAAACTAGTGTGGCTTGCAAGGAGAGGCTTATCGCCCCAGACATGCCTATGCTGACATCCAGTACAGAAGGAGGTTGACACCTGTCCCCTCATAGAAGCCTCGCTGCTTGAGTTGCCAGATCAGTCTCGGACAGCGACAGCCCCGGGCGATTCGTTCCTCGATATAGCTGCGATAGGGATCCAAAGGCGTCGGACCCCGCGCCTTCCGGCCCAAGGTCACGCCACCGACCTCGACTTGCTGCGCGGCTTGGCGCAGTTGCGGCCCGAGTCGGTACAGCAGCCTCTCGACGTTGTCGCGCAGGTTGCACAGCAGATGCCAGCGATCGGAGCCTTGCTTGGCTGCCGGCAGCGCGATGTCGACCGCCTCGGAGTAGGCCCCGGCCCGGTCCCTGGCGACGATCTCGATCGATGGGTGCGCACGCATCCACGCGGCCACCGTAGTTATTTCCCTGCCGGCGAACACTTCGATCGGCTCACGTCGCGCCAGGTCGACGATGATCGTTCCGCATTGGTGACCGCGCGCGATCGCCCAGTCATCGATGCCGACGACCCGCGGTCGTGGTTTGCGCTTGCGCCCAGGAGCTCTTCGCAACTCCCGCAGCACGGTGTCGGCACTGGTGCGCAAGCCCAAGGCGTTAGCAAGCCGGGCTGCCGCCTCACCACCGAGGGCGTGGCCCAGCGCGCGTGCAACGCCCGAGCCTGCGATCGCGTTCGACGTTGATGCCGACCGGCCAAGCGTAGAACAAAGTAATTCTGTCACTCCGGAATCCGGCTGTAACCCGCGCGGAATATAGAAGTCCGGCCGGTGAGTTGACAATATTGCTTACACTCCCCCCCGAAGCAAAGTCGTCAATTCGCATAAGTCCGGATTAATTTTGTCAATTGGCCTCCTAGACTTCGAATCCCGGTAACTTCTCAATAAACCGGGGCAAACGGCGTCACGCCGCTCAGGTGGAGAGAGCGATGCGCTGTTCGAGGAGGTGGGGAAGGAGGGGAATGTGATTGGTGTGTGAGATGCGGTCTGCCAGGTAGTCCCAGAACGAGATTCCCAGCTTTCGACGGGTCTTCTTCAAGTTCGAGAAGGTGTCACGGCATTGACGACCGAGTTCGCTGCGCGTGCCGCCATTGATCTTCTGCTTTTTCACGTGGTCGCGAATGTCGCGTTCCCTGCCGTTGGTATGCGGTGGGATCTCGGGGCGTTCAAGCACCAAGAGCAGTTCGGACTTGTTCTTGTGAAGGCGTCTGAGCAAATGATCCAGCGTCGCGTAACGGGTCTTTTGGATGAAGACTGCGTCAAAGCGTTTTTGCAGTTCGGCTTTGCGCTGGATCGTCGGATTCTGCTTGTATTCCTTCAGATCCGCATAGAGCGACCAGATTTCGCTGCGCACGCGGGCAATATCCTCTCGATGTAGGTCATTGAGCGGCAGCAGCTTGTGCACGAGACGCTCGGCGTGGATCCAGCATAAGCCGTGAATCTGTCCCGCATCATCGCTGATGGCGGCCAGATCCTGGGCTGCGCCACGTCGCCTCAGGCTGCCCAGTAATGCCCCTTCGGTGGCGATGTTTCGGTGGCGGGTAAGGTCCATGCCCAGGCTCTTCCTGACCGAGCACATTCTTATCAGCCTGAACATCTCAATTTACCCGGCTTGTTCAGCGTAGCCTTAATATCGTTCGGCTGAACGAGACCCTGGGCTTGCCAACAAAAACGCTGCGCACGGCACTGCTCGGTGGAAATTTGCAACTGCTAGGGAAGTGCTGATCAATAAGGTTTTCGAATGGCGTTGCCAACGGTTTTGGTATCATGAAAACCGGTGTGTTGTGATAATCTGTTGTCCATCTTTTTAATTTTGCAACCTGTTTATTCGCTATCCATGTCGTTGTTTTTGTTTAGACGAGTTTTATGTTACGAAAACGTTCGTTTACGCAACAAGTAATATTTTCAAATGTTTAAGTGAAATCGTTTCTGATATGTGCTATTACTTGCACGTTTTAGGAGCTACCCGTTAATCGAGCCTATTTCGCTTACGAATTGACGGTCTATGGCAGACAGAATGCGTGAAATTACACTTCCGACAACAAAGAATTTATAGATGAGTGCGAAGCCATATCTCCACCTCTGCAGACAGACTGAAGATGACGTCGTGTACCAGCCTGATTGGCCAGGAAATGCACGTTTGGTCGAATTCACACTTTCATTGGCTGAGGATGCCCATAATTTGATGCAATCTTCCTACGCCATGGGTGGCGGTCAGATTTCAGAATTTCGACCGTGGCTGGACACACTTCTCGCCGATGCAGAATACGATCCTGCTCTAGTCTTTACAGTGCTAGATAACAGTGGGCGAATGGTTGCGTTCGCCCAGTGCTGGAGCAGCGGTTTCATCAAAGACCTCGTCGTTGATATCGATCGGCGTCAGCAAGGACTTGGGGAAGCTCTGCTACGCCACCTGCTGGTGACGTTTAGAGAACGAGGGGTGAAACGTGTGTGCTTGAAAGTCGAGTGTGATAACCCAACCGGTGCTGAAAGGTTGTACAGACGTCTTGGATTTGACACCGCACTCGCATGACCGTCCCGATATCCTTCGCCTCAGGACACATTGATCATAGCCAGAAGATGGCGGTGGTGACCTGAGACCCGTCTTCCCTCCAGATTTCAGGAGAGTCTTGGGTTTTTCAATCTGGCCTTATGCGTTAATTCCGCTAACGGTGACCGCTATATCCGCTAGCAATCACATGGCTGTAAACCATTGATCTATATTGCGAAACGGCCGTTCAGTGGCG